>JBDKHE010000052.1:0-7786 GCA_039797805.1 Verrucomicrobiota bacterium | reverse complement strand
CTTCTTTCTCAACGGCTACGACTGCCTGCGGTTTCCCATCGTGTTCGGCCATCAGGACGGTTGGGTGGGCGGGCGCGGTCAAAGGGGCTGCCCACCCAAAGGTGGCCAGAAATAATCCGCCAATGGCCGTACCAATCTTCCGGGATTGCATGCAGCACAGCATTACCACCGGTCCGGCAAGTGTCGAGATTGGCCTCGATCGCCGGGACAATGTCGCCCCTTCTGCGGGTTTCCGTGATCGGTCGTTTACGAGGCTCAGGGTCCGTGCTGAGTAATCGGCTGCTCCAAAGGCAAAACCGCCGTGGCGCGGACTTGCGGTCCTGGCCACGGCGGCGGGGGAACTAACACGGGCCCGTTCAGGTGGTGCGGGCGGTTTGGTCCCAACCTTCCGGCCAGACGGTGCCGGGGATCGGGCGCCAGAAGATGTCCTTGTCGATGCGCGGGGGATGGTGACGGTATTGCTCCGTCAGCCGGAGCTTTGTCTTCAGGTGCTTCACCAGGTTCTCACCGTAGAAGAACGTGTTCTCGGCAACGCCCGAGAGCACGAGCACCTCGTGCGGCGTGGTTTCAAGCAGGGAGATCAGGCCGCGGATGTTGGCCAGCTCGAGGTCGATGGCGGCCTGGAGTTTCTTCTCGCAGGCGGCCTTGGTGGCGGCATCGGCCCCCGGAGCAAGATAACCGTAGACGTTTTCGCACCAGGCACAGACGTTGCGCAGACTCGTGACCCAGTGCAGGTAGGCGCGGACGCGGTCGCGGAGGTCGGTGAAGACAACAAGTGCTTCGCCGGACAAAGTCTGGGCGAGTTTGTCGAGCCGGGCGATCAGCGGGTTGAGCTTTGCGAGGACGTGGGTGTCCATGTCGGCCGCCATCTTGGCGCCGGATTCGCGGGTGATGAGATCGAAGAGCACATCCTTGCCGAGATCGTTCAGGCCGGGGTTGTTGTGCTGGAAGCAGCCGTGGCGCTCGTAGTAATCGCGGTCGGCGGCGGGCACGGCCTCGATGTCGGGGACGAACGGGCGGTCCCAGGTGCGCTGCCAGCAGAAGCCGAAGGCGCAATAGAGTCCGACCATGGGTTGCCACAGCAGGGCTTCCTCAAACTCCTTCCAGGCGCCGCTCAGCGTGGCGGCCTGCGCGGGACCGACGAGTTGCGTGGCAAACTCGGTGAGCACCTGTTCGACGGGTTTCTCGGGGAAGAATTGCACGGCGCGGATGATGGCCGGATTCGGCCAGTACGGCGCCTGGCCCGTGTTGGTCAGGCCGCCGAGGGCGCTGACGCGGTTGAGGCCGGTCTCGCGGACGGCGGTCAGCTTCTGATGGAGCAAGCGCGGGAACGGCAGGCCAAGCAGGGGCTCGTGATTCATCACGCCGGACGCGGAATAGTGCAGAACCGGATCGACGCCGGCGGAACGGGCGGTGGCGAGAGCGGTCTTTTCGGACTCGTCCATCGTGGTGTGGAACAGGCTGCCGGCGACGGCCTGGTTTTCCGGGTACTTCGGGTGGGCGTAGGGCACGTGGTAGCCGCGCACGTTGAGTGACGGCGCCTCCCAAGTGACGTGGCCGCCCATCTCGGCCTTGATGTGCTCGTGTTCGACCTTGAAGGGCTCGATGCGGAGTATGACGTCGAACTCCGGGTTGATTTCCGCCGCCGCGGTGCGGAGGTTCTTGAGATAGCGGCCGATGCTCTGACCGGCGGACTGCGCGATCTTGTCGTGGTTGCGCCACTCGCGGATCATGTACGGACCGCCGTTGCGGCCGACGTACAGGGAGGACGTGTGCTCGAAGCCCGCGCCAGAGTCATTCGTCCAGACGGACATGTAGCTGAGATCCGGCACGGAGCGCATGATCTTCTGCAGGGCCTCGCGGTAATGGCGCTGCACGATAGGGTGGTCCTGCGCCATGGTGTAGCGCGGGAGCTTGGAGCGGAAGGGATGGTCGACGCGGGCGCCGCGGAGTGACGGGTATTTCGTGAAGAAGCGCTCCGGCAGGGTGCGGGGCTCAAACATGACCACGCCGGGCTTGAGCCCGTATTTGCGACCGAGGTCGGCCAGGCTCACCAAGTGGTTGAGATTGGCGTCGAGGTAGAGGGCGGGCCAGATGCCCTTCGTCAGCGGCGTGTCGACGAAATGGTTGAAACCGGGCGCGTAGGTGTAGAACTGCGGATAATATTCAAACGGGACGAAATCCTCGTACGGCATGTGCGCCTGCAGGCCGTTGACCTCGCAATGCGTGAAGCCCGCCTCGGCGAGCGACGCGACATAGTGCTCCTGATCGAACTTGCGCGCGCTGCGCCAGTACTGCGTGTAGCAGGCGTCCCAATGCGGGCGGTGCCAGCCGAAGGTGGCCGGCAACCAGAGACCGGCCGCCAACTTTTCGCGCGTGAAGTCGCTGGTGCCCGTGGCGAGCAGGCGCACGGCGGCATACAGGAAGGAACCGTGGCTGGCGCAGATCTCGCCACTGCCGTCATCGGCGATGCGGATCCACGTCCAGGCCTTGGCGTCCTTCGCTTTGGAGGGGAGCCTCGCGGGCAGGCCGCGCGAGGCGAGAGTGATGGAGACACCTTGGCCAGGAGTACCGATCTGGGCGCCGGTGAGCCGGGCGAGTTCGACCGCCGCGGTGATTTCAGCGGGCTCGGCCGAAGCGGGGTGACTGACGAGTTTCAAGGACAGGGGATGGGGCGTGGACATAAGAATACACGGAGGTTCAAACCTGCGTCAGGTGAGGCAAACGCAAAGCGGGGCGAAATCCAAGTTACACCAAACAAATCCCAAAATCTGCATCACTGCCGGCTCGGCCTCGTCGCACGGGCTCGGTGGAATCGGCATGGTGTCGCGCCGGGAGGGCGGTCCGGAGTCCTTGCTCCGCGATCCGTTGCCTGGGTGCGGGGCCCCTTTCTCTCCATGTCCCACGACCTGCTCACTCTCGCTGATCTCGAACCGCCCATGGGCGACCTCTTCACCAACCGACGTTTGGACGCCGGTCGTTCGGTGTGGAGCGCCCCGTTGCCCGGTGAACGCGAGGTGCCCAAAAAACGCATCCTGCACCAGCGGGTGGTGCGGTTGCACGGTCCCGCCAGGGTGCACCGTCTGGGCATCCGGCGCGGCCAGGGCTATCACAAGTGCGGGAGCCGGCAGGATCTGGACTGGGTGACCGGCGTCCGCGTGCTGGCCTACACCGGTGGAAGTTGGCGCGTTATCCTGCAGAAGGACGGGCTGGGTCCCGATGTGCCGGGCGCGGTCAGTTGGTTCAGATTGCCGCGTATTGTCACCACCGGGGTGATCATCGAGTTGCGCCGCGCCGGCATCGATGGCGGCTGGACCTCTTGGAATCTCGCCATGTCCGCCTTCATCCTCGAAGGCGAGCCGCTCGCATCGGTCGCTCCGCGGGATGAGCGGTTGTTGCAGACGAAGGGCATCGATCTGCAGCGGCTGCCGTCCTGAGTGAAAGCGCTTCAGCAGAACGGCGAGGTGCGCTACCGGACGAAGGACTTTGAAGTAGGCTTTGCGCTGGGGCGCCCGGGCTTTTCGTTTCTCGGCCTGCACATTGAGGACCGCGCCAACCTCGGCAGGAACCTGCTCGCGACCCGGCCGCCGCTCTTCAACCAGGGGCCGCAGCTCCATCCGGTGGGCGCAGCACCGGTGATCGCACCGTCGGTGCGCTGCGCGATCGAGGGCACCGTGGTCGTCAAGGGCGGACAGGTCACGTATGACCTCAAGGCTGACGGGCAGCACTACCGGCTCGCGTGGACGGTGAGTGCGCATGGGCTCACCTTGCGCGCCGTGCGCACGGCCAAGCAGTCAGCCCTCGCCTGGCACAGTGCCGCGTGGATGGTGGGCCTGCGCAACAGTGCCGCGCCTTCCCATGTACTCGGGAAGTTGCTGACGACCGGTGAGACCGGCGCCGTGGCGCTGCCCGCCTTGCTGACGTTGCCGGCCTTCGGCAGCTGGGAAATCGGTTCGTCGTCTCCGGCTGGCTGGGTCCGCAGCGACTGCCAGCGCTCCCTGGACCTGAACACGCTGGAACTGAAGGTTGGCGAAAAGCGCACGGCCGAAGGGCTCTACCTGTTGCCGGCCGGCACGCACCGCACGACCTTCACGCTCCGACCGAAAAGCCCGCCCGAGCTCCTGCGCGACGATGCCCCGGCCGTGGCCAAACGCGCCGTGGCCCGCACGCAATGGACGGCGCTGACCTTCCGCACCGACACCGCGACGCTGAGCAACAACGGCGCTTCGATGCATTGTCCGATCTGCATGGACACCTGGGCTGCCATCACGTGGCCGCAGGGTGAGATCTTGCCCGGCTTGCCTGCGGTCGATTTCCTGCGACTTTCCCTCGAACGCTGGCTGACCGGCGGCCCCGGTTACGCGGCGGGCCGGTTGCTCTTGGACGGCACGTCCCATGATGCGGACGACGAATACCTGCAGACCGGCGCCTCCGCGCTGCGCGGGTTGGGCGAGTACCTGCGGCATGCGGCCACGCCGGCGTGGTACCGCGAGTTCAAACCCTACATCAGCCAAAAAATTGCCGCGGCCCGTGACCGCGATCTGGACGGCGACGGTCTCATCGAGAGCATGCACCGCACCGGCGTCAGCGGCACGAACCAGTGGAGCACCTGCTGGTTCGACGTGATTTCCTTTGGTTGGAAGGATGCCTTCGCCAATGCGATCCTGTACGGCGCGCTGCTCGAACTCAGTGCCGGACTGGTGCGCTTTGGCGAACTCGAAGGCGCGGAGAAGCTCGCCAACTGGTCCGGCTGGCTGCGCGCCAACTACCGCAACACGTTTTGGAACGAGGCCACCGGCTGGCTGGCCGGCTGGCGTTGCCGTGAGGACAAATTGCATGACTATGCGTTTCTGCCGATCAACGGCGCCGCGATCGCGGAGGGTCTGCTGTCTCCCGCGGAAGGCCGGCTGGTGCTCCGCCGGTTGCTGGCAGAGGCCAAAAAAGTCGGGATGCCGGATCCTGCGCTGGGCTTGCCCGGCAATCTCTGGCACATTCCGGATCACGATCTCTCGGACATCATGCAGGGTTATCCGCTCGGGTATTATCAGAACGGCGGACGCACGCATTCGCAGACGCGGCATTTTGTGAACGCGCTGTACCATTGCGGCCTGCAGCGCGAGGGCGAAGCGATGTTGAAACGCCTGTGCGTATGGATGGCCGAGGCCAAGGTCTTTGGTGGCAACCAGAGCGGGGTGGACTGGCGCTACTGGGACGACCGGCCCTGCGGCTACGAGGGCCTGCTCACGGACCAGTTCGGCGTGCTTGAGCCGGTTTTCGCCCGCTGGGGGAAACTGCGCCGGACCTGACCGGCTGGTTGCGGATCCGCCAGGCGAGTGGACTCGTGTCCTCCGCCGCGCGGAACGTGCGGTAGAACGTCGTGACGTCCTCAAAGCCGCACTCGTAGCCGATCGACGTCACGGACCGGCCGGTCTCGCGCAAGAGCAGCCGGGCATGGGTGAGGCGGTGGCGTTGGATGGCGGCGAGCCAGGTCTCGCCGGTCGCCGTGCGGAAGAGTTGGGTGAAGTGCCGACGGCTCAGGCCCAGCGAGCGTGCCGCCGCATCCACCGACTGGCGGTGGTAGAACGTGCGCGCCAGCTCCTCGGCGTAGGCCGTCACGCGGGCGAGCGCGGGCTGGCCGGGTTTGGGCGCGACCGTTGGCGGACGACGTTCGGCCGCGCGGGCCAGATGGCCCAGGGCCTGCCAAGCGAGGCCGGTGATCATCAGGTCGGCCCCGGGACGCGCGAGGGTCTGCTCATGCAGCAGATGACGGATGAGGCTGCGCCATTCCACGCTCCAGACCGGGGCGGGGAAGTGCCGGAAGGCGGAAAATAGTTCCGAGGAGGAGGCGAAGGGCCGCTGCGCCAGACAGAGGGCGTATAGCGCCAGTGGTCGAGCGCCTTCGTCCTCGATGTGATGGCGCGTGCCCGCCGGAACCAACACCACATCGCCGGCGCTGAGCGGCACACGGTGGTCCGGACGCACGAGCCAGCCGGCGCCGGAGAAAATCAGGAGGACCTTCAGGTAGTCGTGTCGCACCGGCTCCATGCGGAAGCCGCGGGCGTGGTGGCTTTCCAAGACAAAGACCCCGGTGGCCGGCAGGTTGACGGTGACGGGCTGGCTGGCATGCGGGTCGAACATGGGGAGCAGTCAAACGAACCGTGCCCGATATGCCAATAGCGATCACCCGGGCTGCCACGACGCCGACGGTCGGGTCTGCTAGACTCTCGACACCCCATGATCCTGACCGAAGAATTTGCCTTTCAGAGTATGCGTCGCACCTGGCAACCTGTGGCCAATGCCCCGGCCCTGCCGCCCGGTGGCGTGATGGGTTACACCTTGCTGGAGACGGAGCTGGTCATTGCCCGTTTTGCGAATGGCGATCTGCTCGCGGCTGACACGGCCTGTCCGCACAAAGGCGCCCGGCTCGCCAACGGTTGCATCCGGGACGGTCACCTGATGTGCCCGTATCACGGCTGGACCTTCGATGCCGCCGGCGCGTGCCAGTCGATCCCGTCGCTGCTCCAGCCCAATCCCGACAAGCTGGCGCTCTCCCACCTGCACACTTATCGCGTGCAGGAGCGCTACGGATTCATCTGGGTCAAGCTGGACGATGCACCGATGGCCGACGGGCGGATGCACGAACTGCCGGCGGTGCCGGAGTTCGAGGACCCGCGCTGGTCGTACCGGCTGGGACCGCCCATGGCCTTTGCCGCCGGCTGGCGGCGCGAGGTCGAGAACTACCTCGACATGACGCATTTTGCCTTCGCGCACAGCAGCACGCTGGGGGTTTGCGCCGATCCGCGGATCAAGGACATGAAGATCATCACGCATCCGGATGGCGGCTATCAGATGGACGCGCCGTTTCCCGCGCTCGACTCGACGCATGAGATGCCGGGCAAGTTGCAGAGCGCGCATCACCGCATGCAACGCAGCTGGCTGCCCAATTTCACCACCATCCGCCAGAGCTTCACCGACGGCGACGAGCGCGTGCTGGTGCACATCCCGTCGCCGAACACGCGGGAGAGCTGCACCTGTTTCTGGTCGCTGGCGATCTCCCCGGGGTTCAACGGACCACCGCCGGAGGCCCAGATCGAATTTGCCATCAAGGTCCTCGACGAGGACCGGCGTATGTGTGAGCAGCAGATCCCCCGCGAGGTGCCGATCAACCCCGCGCGCGGCGGCTGGGGTGTGCTGGTGATGCCCGGGGATACCCTCGCCAACACGTTTCAGAAACAGCTCCGTCGCTGGCTGCAGGCGGGGAAGACGGAAACACCGGTCTGAAGCTGGATCCAAGCAAACCAAACCTGGGTGCCGTCAAGCGGCACCCCTACACTCTGGTGTCATCGTAGGGGCGTCGCTTGACGACGCCCGTTTTCCTTTCCGCTGATCAGCCCCGCGTGCCGTTGAAGGCGCTGATCGCGTCGACCATGGCCACGATGTTGGCGACTGGGGTGCGGGCCTGGATGTTGTGGATGGTATTGAAGACGAAGCCACCGTTGGGGGAAAAGGTCTCGAGCCGCGCGGTCACTTCACGGCTGACTTCCTCCGGCGTGCCGAATGGCAAAGTGCGTTGGGTGTCCACCCCGCCGCCCCAGAAGACAATGCGGTCGCCAAAGTCGGCCTTGAGCCGCACGGGATCCATGTCCTTGGCGGAGCATTGCACGGGGTTCAGGATGTCGAAGCCCACGTCGATGAAGCGGTTGATCAGCGGCCGCACGGCGCCGCACGAATGCTTGAAGGTTTTCCAGGAGGTGTGACGGTGCACCCAGTCGTTGATGCGCCGGTA
>JBDKHE010000051.1:0-4921 GCA_039797805.1 Verrucomicrobiota bacterium | reverse complement strand
CGCCGGAGAGCAGGAAGGTCATTCCCTTCGGCATGAAGGCGCCGAAGCTCTGGCCGGCCGAGCCCTTGAAGTTCACCGTGATGGTGTCGGCGGGCAGGCCCTTGGCACCATGCTTCTTGGTGACCTCGGAGCCCGTGATCGTGCCGACCACGCGGTTGACGTTCTTGACGGAGAGGTCGAGCGTGACCTTCTCGCCCTTCTCGATGGCCGGCTTGCAGGCCTCGAGCAGGACGGTGAGATCGAGCGACTTGTCCAGGCCGTGGTCCTGGGGCATCTGGCAGTAGCGACCGACGCTCTCGGGAACGTCGGGAGAGTAGAGGATGTTCGAGAAGTCGAGACCCTTGGCCTTCCAGTGCGTGATGGCCTTGCGCGGCTCGAGGCGGTCGACGCGGCCGACCATCTCGAGGATGCTGCGGAAGCCGAGGGCGGCCATGAGCTCGCGGGCCTCCTGCGCGATGAAGCGCATGAAGTTCACGACGTGCTCGGGCTTGCCCTGGAACTTCTCGCGCAAGCGCGGATCCTGGGTGGCGACGCCGACGGGGCAGGTGTTCAGATGGCAGACGCGCATCATGATACAGCCCGTGGCCACGAGAGGGCCGGTGGCGAAGCCGAATTCCTCGGCGCCGAGCAGGGCGGCGATGACGACGTCGCGGCCGGTCTTGAGCTGGCCGTCGGTCTCCACCGCGATGCGGGAGCGCAGGTTGTTGAGGACGAGGGTCTGGTGCGTCTCGGCGAGACCGAGCTCCCACGGAAGACCGGCGTGCTGGACGGAGGTGAGCGGCGAGGAGCCGGTGCCACCGTCAAAGCCGGAGATGAGCACGACATCGGCGTGGGCCTTGGCGACGCCGGCGGCGATGGTGCCGACGCCGACCTCGGCCACGAGCTTCACGCTCACGCGGGCGTGGCGGTTGCTGTTCTTGAGGTCATGGATGAGCTCCGCGAGATCCTCGATGGAATAGATGTCGTGGTGCGGCGGCGGGGAGATGAGTCCGACGCCCGGGGTGGTGCCGCGGGTCTTGGCGACCCACGGATAGACCTTGGTGCCGGGCAGCTGGCCGCCCTCACCGGGCTTGGCGCCCTGAGCCATCTTGATCTGGAGCTCGCGCGCGCTGGCGAGATACTCGCTGGTGACACCGAAGCGTCCGGCCGCGACCTGCTTGATCGCGGAGCACTTGGAGTCGCCGTTGGCCATGGGGACGAAACGCTCGGCGTCCTCGCCGCCCTCGCCCGTGTTGCTCATGCCGCCGATGCGGTTCATGGCGATGGCGAGGGTCTCGTGGGCTTCCTTGGAGATGGAGCCGTAGGACATGGCGCCCGTCTTGAAGCGCTTCATGATCTTCTCGATCGGCTCGACCTCCTCGAGGGGGATCGGGTCGTTGAACTTGAAGTCGAGCAGGCCGCGGAGCGTGGCCACGTTCTTGGAGGTCTCGTTGACGAGCTTCGAGTAGTCCTTGAAGGTGGCGTAGCTGCCGGTGCGCACGGCCTTTTGCAGGCGGTGGATCGACTCCGGGTTGAAGAGATGAAACTCGCCGTCGTTGCGGTACTGGTACTGGCCGCCGACCGGCAGCACGTGGCCGTTGACCTCGCGGTCCGGGAAGGCGATGCGGTGGCGCGTGAGCACTTCCTGGGCGATGACGTCGAGGCCGATGCCGCCGACGCGCGAAGGGGTCCAGGTGAAGTAATGGTCGATGACGTCCTGGCGGAGACCGACAGCCTCGAACACCTGGGCGCCGCGATAACTCTGGATGGCGGAGATGCCCATCTTGGAGGCTACCTTGATGATGCCCTTGGAAGCGGCCTTCACCATGTTCTTGCACGCTTTCGCGTGATCGATGCCGGTGAGCATGCCGTCCTGGATCATGCCGTCGATCGTCTCGAAGGCGACATAGGGATTGATGGCGCTGCAGCCGTAGCCGATGAGCAGGGCGAAGTGGTGCACCTCGCGGGCTTCACCGGTCTCGAGCACGATGGAGATGCGCGTGCGCAGGCCCTCGCGGATCAGGAAGTGATGCAGGCCGGCGACGGCGAGCAACGCCGGGATCGGCGCGAAGTCCTTGGTGACGCCGCGATCGGAGAGCACGAGAATGGTGCATTCCTCGTCCTCAATCATGCGTCGGGCGATGTGGGAGATCTCCTCCATGGCCTTGGCCAGACCCTTTTCGCCGCGGGTGGCGCGGAAAAGGATGGGCAGCACGCCGACCTTGAAGCCGGGCTGGTCGAGGCGGCGGATCTTGGCGAACTCCTCGTTGGTGAGCACGGGCCACTTCAACTCGACGCGGCGGCAGGCCAGCGGATCGGGGTTGAGCAGATTGCCCTCGGAACCGAGGCGGGTCTCGGCGGAGGTGACGATCTCCTCGCGAATGGAATCGATCGGCGGATTGGTGACCTGCGCGAAGAGCTGCTTGAAATAGTCGTAGAGCAGGCGCGGCTTGTTCGAGAGAACCGCGAGCGGCGTGTCGTTGCCCATCGAGCCGATCGCCTCGACGCCGTCGCGGGCCATCGGGGCAAGGATGATGCGCTGATCCTCAAAGGTGTAGCCGAACGCGATCTGCCGGTGCAGCAGCGTGTCGTGGTCGGGCGCCGGCACGGCAGGTGCGGCGGGCAGGGCCTCGAGCTTGATGAGATGCTCGTTGAGCCACTGGCGGTAGGGACGGTCGCCGGAGAGCTGCTTTTTGATTTCGGCGTCGGGGATGATGCGGCCCTCGACGGTGTCGACGAGGAACATGTGACCGGGCTGCAGACGGCCCTTCTCGCGGATGGACTCGGGCGGCAGATCGAGCACACCGGCCTCGGAAGCCATGACGCAGAGGTCATCGTGAGTGACGTAGTAACGGCAGGGACGCAGGCCGTTGCGGTCAAGCACGGCGCCCATCTGGCGACCGTCGGTGAACGCGATGGCGGCGGGACCATCCCACGGCTCCATGAGGCAGGAGTGGTATTGGTAGAAGGCCTTGCGGGCGTCATCCATCGTCTCGTGGTTGGACCACGGTTCGGGGATCATCATCATCATCGCATGCGACAAGGGGCGCCCGGCGAGCACGAGGAGCTCGAGGGTGTTGTCGAACATCGACGAGTCGGAGCCGTTGGGGTTGATGATCGGGAGGATCTTCTCGATGTCCTCGCCAAAAAGTTCGCTGGAGAACAGGGCCTGGCGGGCATGCATCCAGTTGATGTTGCCGCGGAGGGTGTTGATTTCGCCGTTGTGCGCGATGTAGCGGTACGGGTGCGCGCGGTCCCAGCTCGGGAACGTGTTGGTCGAGAAACGCGAGTGCACCAGGGCGATCGCGGTGTCCATCGACGGGTGCATGAGGTCCGGGAAGTAACGCTCCAGCTGCTCGGTCGTGAGCATGCCCTTGTAGACGATCGTCTTGGAGGAAAGGCTCGGGATGTACCACGTCTCGGCGCCCGAGTAGGTGGACGTGCGGATGAGCGCGTAGGCGCGCTTGCGGATGATGTAGAGCTTCCGCTCGAAAGCAGCCTCGTCGGCGGCGTTGGCTCCGCGGCCGATGAAGACCTGACGCATGAAGGGTTCGGCGGACTTGGCGGTCTCACCCAGCATGGAGTTGTCGGTCGGCACGGTGCGCCAGCCGAGCAGCACCTGGCCCTCGGACTGGATGATGCCGGCGAAGACTTCCTCCAGCTTGCGGCGGGCGGTGGGATTGCGCGGGAGGTAGACCAAGCCGGCGCCGTACTCGCCCTCCGCGGGCAGGTTCAGGCGGGTGGACTTCTTGGTGACCTCGGCAAAAAACTTGTGGGGCAGCTGCAGGAGAATGCCCGCGCCGTCACCGGTGTTGACCTCGGCGCCGCTGGCGCCGCGATGGTCGAGGTTCTTCAGCACCTGCAGACCCTGTTGGAGGATCTGGTGGGTGCGGCGACCTTTCATGTCCACCACGAAACCAACGCCGCAGGCGTCGTGCTCAAACCAGGGATCGTAGAGGCCCTGCTTGGCGGGCCGGCCGGAGAGGTCATTCGGATTGGACATGGGAAAGGGAGTTGAACCGGACATCAGGGCGATAGAGGGCGAGGGCTAGTGGTGGAGGATTCCTTGAACGGGAGTCGCAGGAAGGAGTGAGACGGTGTGGTTCAGGCGGGGCAGGTTCCGCAAGAAACCCCCGCTTGGGTCGGGCGGCGGCCGCAATCGGCCAGACCAAGAACAACGCAAAAACCAACGCCGGGCCAGCTGACGGCAGAATGGAATCGGAAAGGTTGGGTGGTGTTGGACCGGAATTGGCTCACAAGTTTGGTATGTCGAGGGTCAATAAACGCGCAGCTGAGCGCGCTCTGGCAATAGTCTTTTTTCATATGGGGGCAGGTCGGCTTGCACAGGTGGCCCCGGCAGAGAGGAACACAGATTCGGAACCAACCGGCGAAACCTGTCATAAGCGCGTTTCGGGCCAAAATGAGGGCAAAAACCACGGGTCGAAACCGGCGGAAGCCTCTCGGCCGACGGAACGTAAAAGCCCGCTTCGTCGCCGGCCCCGCCTGTGATCGGGCGGCCAAGGCGCCGGGATTTAGTGCTCCTTCAATATTTTGTTTGCTATGCCTCCGGCGTTGCGGTCTTTTGGCCGCTCTTCAGTCGGAAATCGGGACGTAGCTTAGCCTGGTAGAGCGCTTGCTTCGGGAGCAAGAGGTCGAGAGTTCGAATCTCTCCGTCCCGACCATTTTTTACTCAGCGCATAGCGCGGAAACTTAGGAACGCTCGAACAAGGAATAGTCGGAAACCGGCAATCGGACTGCACCCCGAATAACTAGGCTGACAGAAACGGGTTGAAACGGCGCTCGTTGGCCGCGGTCGTCAGCGGACCGTGTCCGGGCGCGATGAGGGTGTCGTCGGCCAAAAGGGCCATGACACGCCGCGAGTGCTTCAGCTGGCGCTGACAGCAGAAGTAGCCGCCGCCGAGCGAGCCCGCGAAAATCAGAT
>JBDKHE010000050.1:0-3000 GCA_039797805.1 Verrucomicrobiota bacterium | reverse complement strand
CGGCAATGCCTTGGTGTGGACCAATGGTCAGGCCCCGGTCACCGCTTCGACGGAACTAAAGAAAGGCTAGGAGATAGCGGTCCCGTCCAGTCAGATCCGGCAGCGACTCCGTGCGGGCATAGCCACACTGCCGGGCGAGTTCGATCAGACGGGCATGCTGGGCGATGCCTGTCTCACAGGCGAGCAATCCGCCTGGCGAAAGAAAACTCTTGGCCTGCCGTAGGATTAGTTCCAGATCCGCCCTTCCCTCCTGGGGAGCCACCAGCGCGGCGTGTGGCTCGTGATCCCTCACTTCCGGCGCCGCTTCACGAACCTCGGCATCGGTCAGGTAGGGAGGGTTGGCCACGATCAGATCGAACGTCCCGCCTTCCGGTAAAGCAGAAAACCAGTCGGAAGGGAGCAGCTGCACCCGGTCTGACAGCGCCAACGCCGCGGTGTTTTCCGCCGCCAAGGCCAGAGCTTCGGCACTGTTGTCCACCGCCGTCACCTTGGATTCCGGAAACTGTTTGGCGAGGGCAAGGGCGAGCGCCCCTGTCCCGGTACCCAGGTCGAGCACGGCGCCTGGCGGATTGGCCAGCTGCTTGGCCAGCAGTTCCAGCAGGTATTCCGTCTCGGGCCGCGGGATCAACGCCCGGCGGTCAACCTTGAGCTTGAGGCCGCCAAATTCGGTTTCGCCGATGATGTATTGCAGCGGCTCCCGATTGCCCCGGCGTTTCACGAAGGGACGGATTTTCTCCAGTTCAGCTTCGGTCAAAGGACGCTCAAACTGCATGTACAGCTGCATGCGCTTGAGCCCCAAGGCATGCCCGATGAGCAGTTCGGCGTTCAACCGCGCACTCTCCACCCCGCGCTTCTGGAAGAAATCGGTCGTGCGTTTGATGATTTCGAGCACCGTAAGCATGGCCATTATTCGTCGTCTGCCCCCACCGGCTGATGCACCGGCAATGGTCCGCCGGTCAATTCAGCCAGCTTCTCTTCGAAATCGGCGCGTTGCAGGGCGGCGATGATCGCATCGAGTTCGCCTTCCATCACGGCCGGCAGGTTGTACATGGTCAGTCCGATCCGGTGATCGGTCACCCGGTTCTGCGGGAAGTTGTAGGTCCTGATGCGCTCGCTGCGATCCCCGGTGCCGATCTGGTTGCGCCGCTGGGCGGCATAGCGCGCGCGTTCGTCGTCCTCCTTCTTCTTGAGCAGGCGGGACCGCAGCACGGCCATGGCTTGCGCCTTGTTTTTCTGCTGCGAGCGTCCATCCGCACAGTAGACCATCAGACCGGTGGGCTTGTGGATGATCCGTACGGCCGAATCGGTCGTGTTCACCCCCTGGCCACCCGGTCCGCTGGCGCGCTGCACCGTGATCTCGAGATCCTGGGGATCAATCTGCACATCGACTTCCTCCGCCTCCGGCAACACCGCCACCGTCACGGTCGAGGTGTGAATGCGACCGTTGGCCTCGGTGACCGGAATCCGCTGCACGCGCTGCACGCCGCTTTCATATTTGAGCTGCTTGTAGACCTGCTCACCCGTGATCAGGAAAATGACCTCCTTGAGTCCGCCGCGATCGGAGGCGCTGGAGCTCATCGGCTGGATCTTCCAACCCCGCCCTTCGGCATACTTGGTATAGAGACGATAGAGTTCGGCGGCAAAGAGGCTGGCTTCGTCCCCGCCAGTGCCCGCGCGGATTTCCAGCACGGTGTTGCGCGAGTCCGAGGGATCGGGCGGAATCATGGCCAACAGGATTTCCCGGCGAAGATCGGCCAGTTTCTGGACCAGTTCCGGCTGCTCCAGCTGGGCGAGTCCTTTCAGATCCGGATCGGCCTTCGGATCCTTGATCAACCGAGCATTCTCCTCGAGATCGCGGCTCAATCGTGAGTGCAGTTGGTAGTTGTCCACCATCTGCCGCAAACCCTGCTGCTCGCGACTGATATCGGCCGCCTTGCGGGCGTTCCCATAAAAGGACGGCTCCGCCATCTGCGCATCGAGTTCATCGAGGCGACGCTGAAAAAGGGTGATGTCGGGCAGCTGCTCCATACGGAAAAGTGAGGCGGGAAATTGCGAATTGCGTACGCCGCGACCGGCGGCTTTATCAACGACCAATCCTGACGGCGGTATCGCCGTCTAGTAGAAATATCCTTTGATGGCCTCAACGCTCTTCACTCAGAACATCATCGCCTGCGTCTGGGACTTTGACAAGACTTTGATCCCTGCCTACATGCAGGCACCTCTTTTCCGTCGGTACGGCATTGATGAGTCCACCTTTTGGGCCGAAACCAATGCCTTGGCCGAGAATTACCGGAAGCGCGGGTATAACATTTCGCCGGAGAGCAGTTACCTGAACCATCTCCTGACCTACGTCCTGTCGGGCAAGATGGCCGGCCTGAACAACAAGATCCTGCGCGAATGCGGCAAGGAGATCGCCTTTTACCCAGGTCTGCCGCAATTCTTTGAGACGGCCCGCGCCTGGGTCAAAGCCCGTCCCGAGTTCGCCAAACACGAAATCGTGCTGGAGCACTACGTGGTGAGCACGGGATTGGCCGAGATGATCCGGGGCAGCGCGCTGGCTCCCCAGATCGACGCCATCTGGGCCTGCGAATTCATCGAAAACCCGCTGCAACCGGGCTTCCTGCGCCAGAAAGAGATGTCCCTCGATGCCGCCGCGGAGATCGCCCAGATCGGCATGATGATCGACAACACGACCAAGACCCGCGCCATTTTCGAGATCAACAAGGGGACCAACCGGAACCCCGCCATCGATGTGAACGCCAAGGTAACCCCGGAAGACCGCCGCATCCCGATCCAGAACATGATCTACATTGCCGACGGCCCGAGTGACGTGCCGAGCTTCTCGGTGGTGAAGAAAGGCGGCGGCAAGACCTACGCGGTCTATAATCCGGCCATTCGCGCCGAATTCGAGCAGAACGATCGCCTGCGCTCCACCGGCCGCATCGACCACTACGGGCCGGCTGATTACACCGAAAACAGTGCCACGACCCATTGGCTCCA
>JBDKHE010000049.1:0-10590 GCA_039797805.1 Verrucomicrobiota bacterium | reverse complement strand
CCGGTCCTGCTCGTCCACCACATCAAAAAGTTCGTCAAGGTTTTGGCCCACGCCGGACACCAAACGTCACGCCCCGACTGATGTCGAGCCGGCTTCGGCAGTGGCGCCCTGTCTCCGCACGCGCTGTCAGTGCGCCGCGGCGAACTGCCGGTGCGGCCCAAGCTCGCCTCTGCACCTGCGGGAGCAACCTCGGTCGCGACAGAAACCAGTCGCGGGCAAGCCCGCTTCACAACCGGACGAAGCCGGGGCGAACCGTGAGCCGCGAACCAAGGCACAAAACAGGCGGGGGCCTCGCCCCCGCCCGCTGAATCTCAGACATTTCTCTGCCCTCAGCCGCAGAACGAGTAGTCGTACGGCGCACGCATCTCGCGGACGAGATACTTGTTCGCCTCGGCGGAATGCTCGCCGGTGAACTTCTCCGTCTTATAGTCCCAGGTCAGGTTGTGACCGGTCCGCAACGAAATGGCCCCGAGGTGACACATGTTGGCCGAGCGATGTCCGGTTTCCACGTCGCAGATCGGCAGTTCACGCGAGCGCACACAGTCGAAGAAATTGCCCATGTGGTCCTTGCTGGCGTAGAGGCGCACGGCGTCGGCGGGCAGCGGCTTGCGCAGCAATTCCGGGTCACTGGCCTTGATCTCGTCGCGGTTGACCCAGATCCAGCCGTCGGTGCCCTCGAAGCGAATGCCATTGGGCTGGCCCTCCTTGTTGAGGTGCTCGCCGTAGATCGAGTCGTCCTTGGTCGTGTTGATCTGCAACTGCACGCCGGTCTCGTAGGTGTAATTCACCTCGTACTCCGAGTAGGCGTTGTAGCCGCCGGGAATGAGGTCGGACATCCGCTTGGACTCGACCTTGGTCGGCGCGATCAGGCCAATGGCCCAGTAGGCGATGTCGTTATGGTGCGCACCCCAGTCGGTCATCGTCCCGCCAGAATATTCGTACCAGAACCGGAAGGTGCCGTGGCAGCGTTCCTTCACGTAGCTCACCGCCGGGGTCTGGCCCTGCCAGTAATCCCAGTTGAGACTGTCCGGCGCCGGCGAAGCGGCAAACGGACCGGCCCGCAGACCGGCCGGCAGGTAGACCTGAGCCCGCTTGAGTTTGCCCAGCCGGCCGTTGCGCACCAGCTCGCAGGCCAGACGGAAACGCTGGGAGCTGCGCTGCTGCGTGCCGGTCTGAAGCACGCGGCCGTTTTCGCGGACGGCCGCAATCACATGGCGCCCCTCGTCGACAGTGAGCGTCAGCGGCTTCTCGCCGTAGATGTCCTTCTTCGCCTTGGCGGCGGCAATGTTGACCAGGCTATGCCAGTGATCCGGCGTGGCATTCACGATGATGTCGATGTCCTTGCGCTCGAGCAGGCGGCGGAAATCGGAATAAATCTCGGGTTTGTGGCCCAGCTCGCGGTACTTCGCCGCGGCGGCAGCGCTGTGGGTTGAGTCGACATCGCACACCGCGAGCAGAGTCCCGTGCGTGCCGGCATTCTGGCCGTCCCAGGTGCCCATGCCCCCGCAACCGACGAGCGCGATGCCCGGCTTATCATTGGCCGACGTCGGCAACGGCTTGGCCTCAGCCTCGGCCGCCATCAGCTGCTGCCGCTCCACGAACCAGGCCGGCAGCCCGGTCATGGCCGCAACCGCGGTGCAACGCTGCAGGAAATGGCGTCGCGATATTGAAAAGGTCGGGACCTGGGCAGCCGCGGAGGAGCGGCGGGGAGTCGGGTGTTTCATGAGGAAGGGGTTGAATTTCCGGACGAGCCAAAGATTGACTGGGAACAAACCGATGGAAACGAGGAAAGGACCGGAGCGCCAGATTCTTTCCGGTGAACAGTCCGGTTCATTCGCTACCTGACCGGGTAAGGCTTGGCGATGGACCGCGTGCGGCTATAGTGAAAACGGAAAGTCTGCCCCCATGTCCTCCCCGCGTTGCTCACTCGTCATTCCCTTTTACCAAGAGGCGGGGAACATCTCGGCCGTCGTCCCGGCCGCCTGCGCCGTGATCGGCCGCCTTGATCCCGGCTATGAGGCGGTATTGGTCGACGACGGCAGCACCGATGGAACCGGGGCGGAGCTAGCACGCTATGCCTCCGCCAACCCGCACGCCCGGGTGATTTCGCTGCCGCAAAACCGCGGCCAGGCCACGGCCTTGCTCACGGGTCTGCAGACGGCCGCGGGCGAACTGATCTTCACGATGGATGGCGACGGCCAGAACGATCCACAGGATTTCCCGCCCTTGCTTGAGCTCCTTCAGCGGCAGAATCTCGATGTGGCCTGCGGCTGGCGTCGCGACCGGCACGACAGCGTGGTGCGGCGACTGATGTCGCGACTCGCCAACACCATTCGGCGCCGCGTCCTGCACGACGGCCTGCATGACGCCGGCTGCCAGTTGCGGGTTTTTCATCGCAAGGTGATCGGCGCCCTGCGTCCTTCACCCCTGATGCAATCCTTTTTGCCCGCCATGGCCGTGGCCGCCGGTTATCGCGTGGGCGAGCTGCCCGTGCGGCATCACCCGCGCACCCAGGGCGAGTCCAAATACGGCCTGGGCAATCTCTGGTGGCGTCCCTGCACCGAGATGATGCGACTCCGCCGCGAACTGGCCCGTCCTTCCCGATGAACTGGCCCGTCTTCAACCACGAGGCCATGGCCACCACCTTCTCGATCCACGTGGCCGGTGCCACCGAGGAGTACGCCCGCCAGGCCACCGCCGCGGCGTTTCGCGAACTGGATCGCCTGGAGGGCGAACTCAGCCGCTACCTCGCCACCAGTGACATCGCGCGCATCAATCAGCTCCGCGCCGGCGGCCAGGTCGTGCTCGGGGAGGACGCGTTGCAATGTCTCCTCGGCGCCGCGCAGATCTCGGCGATCACCGACCGCGCCTTTGACCCCGCATACGCCACTCCGCGACCCGTCGGGTCCGACGAGGCCCTCTTCGCGCTCAATCCCGCCACCCACACGCTGACCGCCCTGTGCGACGGTCTGCACCTTGATCTCGGCGCCGTCGGCAAGGGCTACGCGCTCGACCGCATGGCCGAGGTGCTTACGGAATGGGACCTCCCCTCCGCCTGTCTGCAGAGCGGCGGCAGTACCGCCCTGGCCCTAGCTCCTCCGCCCGATGCCGCCGGCTGGCCGATCGGGGTGGCCGACACCGTGCACTTGTTTGCCCACCGCGCCGTGAGCGGTTCCGGCCTCGCCGTGCAAGGCGAACACCTGATCGATCCGCGCAATCGCGCCCCGGCCCAACGCAAGCGCCGCGTGTGGGCCTTCGCCGAAACCGCCGCTGATTCCGACGCGCTCTCCACGGCATTTTTCGTCCTGACCGACGCGCAGGTGATCGCCTTCTGCCAACAATACCCCGCTTACGGTGCGGTGCTCACCTTGGCCGACGGCACCGCGCAAACGCTCGGGACGATCGGCGATCGGGAATGAACTCCTTTTAGAGCAGAGGGCTCAGGTGCGGTTGACGTTCCATCAGGTAGAGGGATCGACACACCCCGCCCTGCCGGGCACCCCTCTTGCTAGAGGGGACTTCGGCTGCGTAGGTTTGAAATCCCCTCTAGCAAGAGGGGTGGCGCGCAGCGACGGGGTGTGTCGGCTTGGAAATGCCGTGAATCAAATTGCCCGAATGGACCTACCGCACCGCTCGTCTTTCCTCACGCCCCGACCCGCGTGAACACCACCACCAGCACGCCCGGACGCAGTCCCAGGAAACTTTCCGTGTAGTTCCCTTTCAACCGGGCGCGCACCGCTTCGGCCTGGTCCGCTTCGACAAATACCAGCACGCCGTCGCAATCCGTCGGCGGCTCCGTCCAAAAGCCGACGGCGGGCCGGGCGCGCAAATACCAAGGCAGTGGCCAGTACTCGCGTCCGATCACTTTCACCGGTCCCGCGGGCACTGCGGCGGCGATCGCCGGGACCTTCACCATATCCGGCACCGTGTGCACATACGCGAAGGGGTTGCGCTCATCCGCGGGTCGCAAAAAGACCGCCTGCCGCGTCTGCCAGCCGAGTCCGGCCAACACGACCAAAACCAAGGGAACCGCCACCGACCGGCGCACCGATGCCAGCGTGATCGCCGCGAGGATACAGAGTCCGGGCACCAGGTTGACGACCTGCCAGGGCGTCTTGTACGGCGCGAGGGAATACACCAAGGCGATCACCGCCACATAGACGGCCACAAATCGGGACAGTCCGCCGCGGCGCCAACCGAGCCCCGCCCCCACGAGTGCCGGCAGCAGCAACACTGATTCGTCCCACACGTACCCGCCCTGCTTCTGGTAGACGAACAGCCGCAGGTAATACCACCAGGGTTTTTCATGGCCCGACTCTCCGCCGGCCACACGACCGAGCATCGCAAAAGGCGTGACGAAGGCATCGCGCAGGCCCCCCAGATTGGTGCCAAAGGAGGAATAGAATGCCGCCGCGACGAACGCGCCGACGCCGCCGACAACCGCAACCTCCCGCCAAGGCGTGCGTGAGGTGCGTCGGCAGGCCGCCAGCGCCAGACAGGCCGCGGCCACCAGCACCAGCGCGCTCGCCTTGGTCGCCAACATGAGCCCGAGCCAACCGCCGGTTCCCACCGCCCAAATCAGGCCACGTTTCTCCCACCAGGCGCGTCCGCACACGAATGCGCCCAGCGTGAAGGTCACGAGCAGTGTCTCCTGGATAAAATAGCGGCTGTAGTACACGGCGGCCGGCGCCACCGTCAGCAGCAGCGCGGCCAGCAGCGCCGGCCAGCGGCCCAGCGGGCGCACCAAAATCCACAGCAGCAGGACCGCCAGCACCCCGGCCAGCACCGGCGTCAGCCGCACGGTGAACTCGGTCAGGGCGGCCAGATTGTTTTCCCCGCGCCACCGCGCCACGACTTCGCTGAAATAGTACAGCGTCGGTCCGTGGTGATCCGATGGATCAAAACGGTAACCCTCGCCGGCGAGCAGTCCGCCCAGCTTGACCGCCTGGTTCGCCTCGTCGGCGTGCATGGGGCGGGCGGCGAGGTCAGCCAACCGCAACCACTGCGCCAGCACCAACACGAGCGCCAGCAGCACCCACTCCAACCACCGTGAACTGCGGTTGGAGTTCATTCAGCAATCAGGAAACCGCTCAGGGCTTGCCGAAGACCTCGACCTCCACGTAGTGGTTCAGCTCACTCGTGGTGTTGCCGTTGCTGTAGAGGCGCACGTAGCGGGCAGAGGTGCCCTTCGCATCCACCAACTTGCCTTCGGCGGTCTCGATGTAGGCCATGTCCGTCCCGGCGCCGAGGCCGGACGTGTTGTCATGGTCATTGTTGAAGAGCGTGGTCACGCCGGTCTTGAAATCCTTGTCATCCGAGACCTGCACAATCACGTCGTGATACACACGCGCCTGCGCGTGGAAATGCCACATCACGATGGCGTAGAGCGGAGCGGACTTGCCGAGGTCGATCTGGACCCACTGCAGGCCGGGGCCGTATTCGACGTAGGTGCCCTCGGAGCCATCCTTGTCGCCATCAGTCACGAAAGGCGTGTCGCCGATGACCGGGAACGTGTCACTGGCGGTGACTTCCTTGTCCTTGGCGAGGTTGACCGTGCCGGCGGGAGCCAGGAAAGGCGGCCGCTTGACACCGGTCGCTTTCTCCAGATTCGGCACCTTGATCGGTACCGGCGTGCCCACGAAGAGCGGCTTGGGCAGCTCCAGGGGGATCGGCACGAGATCCTGCGCAGATAGCGCGGACACGGTGAGGGACAACAGGGTGAGGGTGAGGAGACGACGGATCATGATGAGGGAAGGTTGAAGGATGAGGAGTGCAGGCGCAACGGCCCGCTGCGGTCACCCCGCGGGCGGGCGGGTTAGCCGCGCGCCAGAACGGGGTGTGTCAGTACGGACAGGCATAGCCGGGAAAGGCTCCCCGGTCACGCGACAAAATCCTCCGGCTTGAAGGTGAGCATCTGCCGGGCGGAGACCGCCTCGTTCACCTTCAGCACGGTGACGCAGGAGGCAAAGCCCTCCTCGCCGGGGCAGTTCAGCTTGGCCGTGCCGCGGATGGCATCGAAGAAGTTTTCGAGATGCGGCTGGTGGATCGCCTTGTCGAGGGTGACGGGCATGTCCCAGGAGGACAGGGCCGCGGTCTCGCGGACATCCACCACGCTGGTGCGGACCGGCGCGCCGAACTTCGGGCGGGGTTTTTCCCAGGGCAGCAGTTTCTCGGCCCCCTCGTCGGGGGTGCCAGGCTTGCGGATGACGCCCTTGGTAACCCACTGGTCCCACTCGGGTGCGCGGGCCTCGCGGAAGAGTTTCGTGTAGGCGGGATTCTCGGACATCTTGAGCGAGCCCTCGGTGCCCATGAAGTACTCGTTGTAGCCGCCGCCGGCGCTGGTGGTGGTGAGCACCTGGTAAAAGGCGCGCACCGGGCCCTGGGCGGTCGGGAACTCGTAAATCGCCATCACGTTGTCGTACCACTCGTGGTTCTTGTAGTAGTCGGCGCCCCCCCCGGCCATGACCGAACCCGGCCGCGTGCCCAGGAACCAGTTGTAGATGTCGATCTGGTGCGCCCCGAGGTCGGAGATCGGGCCGCCGGCGTATTTCTTGAACCAGCGCCAGTTCCGGAATTCGTGCATGTTGGCGTAGCCGTATTTCTGCAACACGGCCTCGGACAGGGCGTATTTCTCGGGCCAGCCAAGATCGGCGCTGACGGAACGGTTCCACTGGCCGTTGATGTTCGTGATCTGGCCGAGCAGGTGCGCCTCGTTGATCACGCGTTCGCGGGCGTGCTGGTAGCGCGGATTGCTGCGGCGCTGGTGGCCGATCTGGAGCAGCTTGCCCGTCTCGCGGGCGGTCACAACCATCGACCGGGCGTTCTCGACGGTGTTGGCCATCAGCTTCTCGCAATAGACATGCTTGCCGGCGCGCAGACAGTAATTGGTGTGCTCCGCGTGCATGAAGTCGGGCGTCGCCACGATGACGGCGTCGATGTCGGGATGGTTCGCCAGCATCTCGCGGTAGTCCTCGTACGGATTGGCCTCGTGGCTGTACTTCTTCAGCAGCCGCTCGGCGTAGGTCCGGTTGTAGGGCCAGATGTCGCACACCGCCTTGAAGCGGATGTCGGGGATCTTGAGCGCGGCGTTCAGCAGCACGCGGCCTTCCTCACCGCAACCGATGAGAGCCACGTTGAGGGCGGCCTTGCCGGCGCTTTGCTGGGCACGGGCCACATAGGGCGCCACGAGTACGGCGGCGCCGAGCTTGAGGCCGGTGGACAGGAAATCGCGGCGGGTGGGTTCCGCAGGGGAGGGTTGATCAGTCATGTTCGTCGGGCCAGATGGCGAAGCGGTTGTAACGCACGAGGGTCAGGGCGGCGACCACCAGCCCGAGGTAAACACCGAGCCAGGCGACGCCGTCGCTCTGTTGCACCGCCATCAGGCCGAAGGCCAGGGCGATGTAGAGGAGCCCCATCGCGACCAGCGTGAGGTGCGTCTTGATGCCAAGGAGCAGCATGACCCCGAGCAGTCCGAGGAGGTAACCCAGCGGCAGGGCAAAGGCCTTCGTCGCCCACAGCGGCAGAAACGAGGCGCCGGTGATGCCGGTGGCCATGCGCGTCATGGAGGTGTAGTAGTTCTGGAACGAGTAGGTCCCGCCCAGTTCGAATTTCTCGAAGCAGGACATCAGGGCCCGCACGGCGAGGAAAAGCCGCAGGAGCATGAAAGCCGAGGTGAGATCACAGCGGCTGGAGGGGGCGGAGGGGGTCGGTTGGCTCATGGTGAAAAAGAGGAGGTTCGCGGGCTCAGAGCCCGAAGCCGGGGCGGTATTGCTTGGTGATGTATTGGTTGGCGTAGGGCAGATTGGTGACCTTCATCGCGGCGGCATCCCACTCAATCGGGCGACGGGCGCGGATGGCAACGTTGCTCAGCAGGCAGAGCTCGGTGAGCTTGGCCGCGTAGGCGAAGTTCGATCCTGCGGCGGGTCCGCCCTTGCAGGCGCGGATGTACTCGGCGAAATGCCCGCCCTCGATCCGCGGCAAAGTTTTGGCCGGCAAGGTCGGGATCAGTTCCCGCATGCGTGTCTCAGGGATGATGCGCACCGATTCGTAATAGGTCGGCGCCAGCACCGTGCACTTCGAGCCCATGATGAGGGTGCCGTTGTCGGGAAAATCCTTTTCCTCGGGCCAACCTTCGGGGAGAGCGGGTTTCAGACCACCGTCATACCAGGTCCACTTGATCGCCGGGCGGTTGCCGCGGGCGGCGAAGTGGTAGATGACCATCGATGAAGTCGGCGGGCTGATGGCGTTGGCGCGTCCGCTGACCGCCTCGATCCGGACCGGGGCGTCCAGCCCGAGCGCGAAGAAGGCCCCGTCCATGATATGGCAACCCATGTCGCCCAGCGCACCGGTGCCAAAATCCCAGTAACCGCGCCATTGGAACGGCACATAGGCCGGATCGTAGGGCCGGTCCGCAGCGACGCCGAGCCAGAGGTTCCAATCCAGCGAGTCGGGCACGACCGGGATCATCTTGCTGTGGTCGGGCGCACTGACGCCCTGCGGCCAGATCGGGCGGTCCGTCCAGCTGTGCAGCTCGGTCACTTCGCCGAGCACGCCGGCGTCGTACCATTCCTTCAGCAAGCGACAGCCTTCGAAGGCATGTCCTTGGTTGCCCATGATGGTGGCGACCTTCTTTTCGCCGGCCAGTTTGGCCAGCTGACGGGCTTCCCAGATCGTGTGCGTCATGGGTTTTTCGACCATGACGTGTTTGCCGAGCTGGAGCGCCGCCATTGCGATCGGAAAATGCATGTGATCCGGCGTCGAGATCGTGACCGCATCAATCTTGTTGCCCAGCTTGTCGAGGACTTCCCGGTAATCGCGGAAGCGCGGCACGTCGGGATAGGCCTTGTAGGTGTTGGTCGCGCGGGCGTCATCCACGTCGCAGAAGGCCACGAAATTCTCACCCTTCATCCCGCCGATCGCCGCTTCGCCACGACCGCCCACGCCAAAGCTGGCGACGTTGAGCCGGTTGTTCGGCGACGGCGTGCCGGGCGCCTGGGACTTGAGAATGGCCGGAAACGAAAGCGCTGCGACCGAACCAAGTCCGGCGGTGCGGAGAAATGAGCGGCGGGATACGGGATTGTTCATGGGGAGGGGAACGAGGGGATGAAACCGTCTCAGTGGAGTCGAAAACTCACGGGGCAACCGAGGCGACAAGACTTCATCATGCCACCACCGCCTGCAAACCTGAACTAGAAAATGCGCAACAACCTCAATTATGATCATGCAACATCCGTCCGATAACCTCGCCTTGTGACCCGGCTTTCAGGGCGAAAGGCATCCCGACGGAGCCGGATTGCGAGCCCTTGTATTTGAATTATGGATCTTTGGATGCGCCGCATTGCGTGGTCGTGCGGCCGGTGCCGCTTGCTGGCGTTCGCCGCAATAATCCACGCTGTCGGCGGCGAACCCGCGGCGGCCGCGGCACGCACCACCCTGGGGCCGACTCACTTGCCACAGGGTTAGGGTTGCTCATCAGGATCAGCATGCGGGCTTCAGGTTGATCAGACCGCCCGAAGCGGGCTTGAGCCGGGACCGGCTCAGGCTAAGCTCCCCTCATCCTCTTCTGCGAATGGCGCGGCCGCGCACGGTGCCGGCGGATGATAGCCCGTGGGGTTCGATCCCCCTCCGCGCCTCCAGAATCCCCGACGGAGACGTACTGAATGAATCGGGCGATTTCCTCCCTGCCTTATCTTCAACGGCGCCAAAGCGGGGCAATCCGCCTCAGTACTCCACGTCCCGACACAGTCCTTCGATCTTCGCGGCGATCGCGTCGATCTGCTGACGCGTGATCACCCGATCTTCCTGGCCGAGCACCTCGGGCAGCATACGCGGATTCACGACGATGCACGCGCGCGATTCCTGCATGGGCTTCATCTCGACAAACCAGCCTGGCAGGGCGAGCACCGGTTGGACGTTCGCGTAGTCTGCCGTCCCGGCATTGATAAAGTCCGCCAGCCAGGTCGCGTTCCGCTCGGCCTGGTCAAGCCCGTGATTGTCCTCGCCCCAAGGCCACACCAGATCGCGCCCGTCGAAAAACACCTTGTGATCATCAAAACCTGGACGGGCGTGGCCCTTGCGCCGGGTCTTGGTCTCGATCGCGTACACGCCGCCAGGTCCGACGGCAATGTGATCAAGGTTGAAGGCCGCCCCGTTCTTGCTGCGCGCCGGCACGTCGTGAAAGATGCGCCAGCCTTCCTGCTTCAGGGGCTCGAGGTGTTCGGCCACGATGCGCTCGCCGAAATAACCGAGGTAACGGTTGCCACTCTCGCGCGTCTTCGCCGCAAAGAAGCGCACCGCCAGCCAGTACGTTGCCCCGAACGTCACCGCCGTGAGCGCCAACCAGCCAAGTTGCAACACCTCGGGGACGCGCGTCAGCCATTGCAGCATCGCCGCCGCGACCAGCACCGGCATGCCCGCCGCCACGGCCACCCACAAAGGACCTTCCTCGTCAGATTTCTGCACAAGCCGGCGTTGCGTCTCGCCCGGTCCGCGCAGCAGCCGCAGCTTCGCGTCGAACGGCAGCCGCACGCGCTTTTGCCGGCGCTGCCACCAGATGATGCCGAACGAACAGAGCATGAAGAACGCAAAATA
>JBDKHE010000048.1:0-4587 GCA_039797805.1 Verrucomicrobiota bacterium | reverse complement strand
CCGTAAGTTCGATCGCCGGTGGGGCGGCAATCACGGCTGGGGCAGCCGGCGGTGGAACGGGCGGGCGAGGGGACGGCGGCTCGGCCTGAACCATGACTGAGGGCGTGGGCTTCACTTCGGTCACCGGTCGCAGATCCCAATTTGCCGCCGCCTCGATCCGCTGGACGGTATGGGCTTCATGGCGGAGGGTCGGATCATCCGGGTCCACGTAGGCGCCGATGGTGTAGGTCTTCACGACCTCGGGTGTCCGCACCTGGGCGGCAAACGGCGGGACAAACACCGGAAGAGTGCTGGCGGGTGTTGAGGGTGGCGGCGGCGCGGCCTGACAGCCCGCCAGCAAGAGGGTGAAAACGGCAAGGTGAGTGTTAGTTTTCATGGGAAGCGGAGATCTCGATCGGTTGGGTGACGTAGAGGGAGAAGGGCTGGCCGGCAGGAACGCGCAGGTAGAAGCCGTCGCGGGCAATTGATTCGCGGACCTGTTGCGCATAGTCGCGGAGGATGGCACCGGTGCCGGCCAAGGTGGCGTTGCGGGCCGTAGTTGCGGGCAGGGCGGTCTCGCCGAGGAGCCCCGCGGAAGTTCTTTGTTCCTGGAGCGCGGCGGTGGCCGCCGAAAGAAACGTGGCGGCGAAGAGTTTCAGCTCGCGGGCGCTGTCCGTGCGCAAGACTTTGCCGGCCAATCCGGCCGAACCGTCCCGGGCGGGATCACTTTCGCGGTTGAGTGCAATAGCGTCAAAGCGCACCGCACCCGGTCGGGGCTTTCGCCAGCTAAGCATCCAGTTGCCGTCGGCGACCAGCCGTTCACGGTCACGGTCGAGTCTGGCGCGGCCGTGGACTTCCGCTCCGGCGGGAATCAGCAGTTTGCCCTGGTGCCAGACATCCTCGCTGACCAGACCGATCAGCGGGGAGTCCAGCCGGCCGGATTCAAGGGTCACAACCGTTTCACAGGGAATCATCCGTCCATACGGTGCCACCGGTTGGGGTCTCACAGCCTCCGTGGCGATCAAGGCATAGAGTGCAAGGGGCGGAACCGCCGGCTTGGGTGGCGCCGACGGCGGTGGCTCGATCTGACTGGCCCGCACCGGCTCGACGGGAGCCGCCGCCGTGACGGGAACGAATCTTGCCACTTCGCGTGCCAGAGTGCGGGGCAGGTTGGCGGGTTTGCCACTCTGGGGCTCGGGGAGCGCAGACGGCCGATGATGGGTCCGCTGCCAGGCGACCGCGCCCACCGCGAAGGCGGCCAGCACACCGACCATGACCAGCTGGGCCGTCGGCGTTGAAAACCAATTGGGATCGAACTTCAGCTTCATGGCAGGCGCGGCACAACGACCGTGAAGGTATTGTTCAGCGAAAGATTGGCCCGTCGGCCGTCGGGTTCGCCGGTGATGGCGAGCCAGACGATTTCCGAGGCGGCTGCGGGGACTTCCCCGCCGGCATCGGTGATCGCGATCGGGTAGACCTTGGCGCCGATCCGGATGGCCAGCAGGGCAGGGGTATAGCGGATGGGTGCGGTCGTGCGGTTTTCGAGGCGCAAGCGGAATACCAGCGTGTCCTCGGTGCCGAATCGGAATATCTCCTCAATTTTCACCGCGAACAGGTCGGCGGTTGCGGTCGGTGGCGGGACTGCGCGTTCCGTTTGCTGAGCGAGGACGGGATATTGCCGGGCCAGGGCTGCATGGTTTCTGGCCCGGTCCAGCAGGCCCAGGCAGTGGGCCGCGCGGGAGCGGACCTCCTGTTTTGCCGGTCCACCTTCGGCCGCGGTATCGTAGAATGTGACCGTCCGGTCTGGGGTGCTCCCGGTGCGGAACTCAAGGGCGAACACTTGGCCGCGCAGCAGCACGTTGACGGCGGCATGTGCATCCGGTTGAAGCGCTCGCACCGAGAAGTAATTGGCGCCCGGCTGGTGGGCCAGCTGCACCGGCGCCTCGTCCGGTTTGGCCGACAGATTGGCGCCGTCGAGGGCCGTGATCTTGTCGGGAAACAGCACCGTGGTCGGTGCCTCCGGACTGATCGCGATCAGATAACTCGCGCGGTCATCGAGCGGGTAGCGCTTGATTTCGCCGAATGCGCCGGCGGCGGCAAAGAGAGCCGCTCCGATCAATAGGTGACGTCGTAGTTCCATACAGCCAAGGGAAAGCGGCCGTTGGCCGCTAGGTTCGGGTTGCGCGCGAAGGTGAATCGCACGGTGAAGGCCGGGGCCTCCGTGAAGGTTTGCTGCCCAATGGTGCCGGTACGCACGAGTTGGCCCTCCGCCTCGACTAGGACGGTGTCTTCGCGGGTCTCAAGGACGGTCAGCTTCAGGACCTCGGGCTTTTGGTGGAGGGTTTTGCGGTTGAACTCCTCGGCCTCCCGGGCCCACGCATTGCGGGCTTTTTGGAGGGCTTCGCCCAAGAACAGTTTTTCGAGCAATTCGGGCTGGTCGAAACCCGCGGGGTTACGCTGGAACAGGGCCAGGCAGGCCAGCAGAGCATGCTGTTCGTGCAGTTTGGCGGCCTCCTCGAACGAAAGGAGGGGACTGACATGATAGGTGCCGCTGCCGTCCAGAACCACGACCCGCTCGCGGGTACGATACGCGCGGATCAGCAGGAACGGCTGCACGGCGCAGAAACCGACGGCCGTCAGAGCCACGAGGCACCAGAGGCGGGCCGCAAAGGCGTGGTTGGCGAACAGCTCAAGTGGATGCCAGGCCGGCCTGGGCCGGTGCAGCGCTTGGGGTCGCACATGGGGTGCGGGAGTTTCGCGGAGGGTCGTCATGTCAGATGGTCGTATGCGGGGTGGGCAGGCTGCCGGCACCGAGGGCCAGCGACGCGCGCTGGTCGCCGGTCGGATCCGACGGAGGCGGAGTGGGTGCCGGTGCGGCTGGTGGCACCGAGGGTGGCGGGGGTGGAGGCAGACCGGTTGCGATCGGTCCGCCGGAACCGGTTTTGCCCACGGCTTGGGCCGCGGTGGCCAGGCCACCGGTTTTGAGGGACTTCACCATCCACGCGAGTTGCTGGACGGTGTAGAACTGCTGCATGGCCGTGGCCCCGCCGCCTGACATCGGCGACCCCGAGCAGATCAGGGCCTGCATGAGAAACGGAGTCCCGATCGTGCCGATGATGAGCCACAGCGCGGCAAGCAGCCCGCCCAGCAGGCTGGCAAAGGACGCGGCGTCGATATCCCGGGCGGCGGTCAGCTCATACGCGGACGCGAGATTTTCGCCGTAGGCGGTCAGCAGGTGGTAGGCGACCAACTCGGTCACCGCGAAACCCACCGGCCAGGACAGGACGGCCAGGGTCTGCTGGACGTAGCGGCTGCCCAGCGACGCCAAGGACGGCACGAGCATGAGCGCCAGCGCCACCGGCAGGAACAGGTAGCACAGCAGTTTCAGGATGTATTGCAGGACCAGAAACGGCAGTTGCAGCACGCTCGCGATCAGGACGACCAGCTTGGCTGCGCCCCATAGAAACGCCTTGTAGAGTGATTCCCCGACATGACGGAGACTGAATTCACCCGCGCCGTCGGCCACGGAGTCGCGCAGGCGCGAAGCGGCCTGCATCGGGTGCCGGGTGTAGTTCTCATGCACGGTGTCGGCCAGGGTGAGAAAGATCCGCTCCGTGAATTCGAACCAGTGGGGCAGGGTGGCGATGAGCCCGATCACAATGATCGAGCGCACCAGCGGACCGGCCATCCCCTCCCAGTCGCCGCGCGCCCGGTTGACGTGGAGCATGAGTCCGGCGACGGCGATGAAGAACACCACGAAGCGGAGCGTGTCCGTCAGGGACAGGATGGAATCCCGGAGGCCTGGAGCGAAGTTGTCCATCAGTTGCGACCCTCCTGCGGGCGTTGCCGCCGCTCCTCGACCCGCAGGCGCCGCAGCCAGCGGCGTTTGTTGGCGGGGTTGGTCCGTTGGGGCCGGGTCGGCCGGACTTGGCGGCATTGACGATAGGCTGTAGCCGGGCCGGGCGTCCGTCTGGTGTGGTTCGGTTCGGGTTCCTCGATCAGCGGGGCAATCCTGAGCTGATGGCGAAGCACAAGTCCACCGACTGCCAATAAGCCGGCCAGGACGACAAAGGTGGTGGTCATTCCGCTCATGGCCGGGTGAAGGTGGTGGGTGTGAGCTGCAGCGAGGACTGCCAGGTGTTCACGATGTCCAGGCTGTGCCGCTCCTCGGCGTTCTGCTTTTCCAGCAGATCAACGCGTTCCTTGTCGGCCTGGTTCTCGTTCAGGATCCGCGCGGCTTGCAGCCGGTCGGCCTCGTCGCGGCGCCGGGCGCCGATGAGGGCCACTTGACCGTTGAGCGCATTCACCCGGACGGAAAGCTTGTCCACTTCGGCCTGGGTGGAGGCGTTGCGCAGTGCCGCCAGCGATGAGGCCAGTTCCCGCTGGAGTTCGGCCAGGCGCGGCTCCGTGGCGGCGGAAACGGTCTCGGCCTGTTCGGCCTGCTGATCGACGGCGGCGAAGCGGCGGTAGGGTTCGGTCTGCCGGGTGAAGCTCCGGCCCAGCACCGTCCGGTCGTCAAGCTGCCGGTAGATGCCGTCCGCCGTGCTCCGGAGGGAATTCACGGCATCCGCCAAGCGCCGGATCGCCTGCGCCGTCTCGCCGTAGGTC
>JBDKHE010000047.1:0-4529 GCA_039797805.1 Verrucomicrobiota bacterium | reverse complement strand
TCGAGCCACTTGCGCTGGGCCCAGGACTCGAGGGCGATCTCGGCGAGTTGCACGCCCTTGGCGCCTTCGTGGAGGCTCCAGCGAAAATCACCGCCGACCACGACGTGCTTGAGGAAGAGCTCCCACTGGATCTTGAAGGCGTTGTCGTAGAAACCCTGGTCGGGCACGCGCGTCCAGCCGTCCTTGTACTTGATCGGGCTGTCGATGTCGGGATTCCACACGCAACGCGGCGTGGCGGCGAGGGCCTGGGCCTTGCAGTCGCGCAGGCCGGCGACGGCGGAACCGTGCGTGCCGTCCACCTGAAGCGTGAGCAGATCGTCGCGGTCGACGCGGACGTCCCACGAGGAGTTGAAGTGACAGATGACGCCGTTCTTCAGCTCGAACGTGGCGTAGGCGGAGTCGTCGGCCGTGCACTTGTAGGGCTTGCCGGCCTCGTCCCAGCGCTGCGGGATGTGCGTGGCGCCGAGGCAGGTGAGGGACTTGATGTCGCCGAAGAGATTCTGGATGACGTACTGCCAGTGGCAGACCATGTCGGTGATAATGCCGCCGTCATCTTCCTTGCGGTAGTTCCACGACGGGCGCTGGAGTTTCTCGTGTTCGCCGGTGAAGACCCAGTAGCCGAACTCGCCGCGGACGGAGAGGATTTTGCCGAAGAAGCCGGTGTCGATGAGGTATTTCAGCTTCACGAGGCCGGGCAGCCAGAGCTTGTCCTGCACAACACCGTTCTTGAGGCCGGCGGCGGTGACCTCGTTGGCGAGGGCGAGGGCTTCCTTGGAGGTGGTGGCGGTCGGCTTCTCGCAGTAGATGTGTTTCTTCGCGGCGATGGCCTTGCGGACGCCTGTGGGGCGCTGGCCGGTAAGCGTGGAGTCGAAGTAGATCTGGTTTTCCGGCTTGGCCAGCTCGGCGTCGAGGTTGGTCGAAACGCGCGAGACACCCACGCGGGCGGCGAGGGCCTTGAGCTTGGATTCGCTGCGGCCCACCAGCACGGGGTCGGGCATGATGATCTCGTCGTCGGAGAGCTTCACACCGCCTTGGTCAATGATGGCCTTGATGGAGCGGATGAGATGCTGGTTGGTGCCCATGCGTCCCGTGACGCCGTTCATGATGATGCCGATTTTGTGGATTTTCATTGGATGATGATAAAAGTTAGGGGTTAGAAGTTAGGAGTTAGGCGGAGGAGGGGTTATTGGGTGAAAGTTACTGGTTTTTGGGGTTCGGGTGGTTTGATACTCATAACCAATAACTCATGACGAATAACTGCGCGCATCAGACATGATCGCGGTAGGCTTGGACGATCTTCTTGAGGTACTCGTCCTGATCCATGGCCCACAGTCGCGTGCTGAAGACTTCGATTTCGTTGAAGCCCTTGAAGCCCGTGGCTTCGACCCACGAGCGGATCTGCTTCAGCGGGATGCAACCCTCGCCCATGAGGCCGCGGTCGTTGAGGAGGTCGATGGTCGGGGTGCGCCAGTCGCAGACGTGGTAGGCGAAGAGGGCGTTGAGTTTGCCGCAGCGCGCGATCTCGGCTTCGAGGGCGGGGTCCCACCAAAGGTGATAAACATCGGCGGCGACGCCGACGAAGGGGGACTTGAGCGCTTCGACCATGTCGTTGGCCTGGCCCAGGGTGTTCACCGCGGAACGGTTGTCGGCGTACATCGGGTGGAGCGGCTCGATGGCGAGCTTCACGCCGGCGGCCTGGCAGTCGGGGAGGAGGGCGGCGATGCCGTCCTGGATCTGCTTGCGCGACTCGGTAAGCGGCTGGCCGGGGACGGCGCCGCAGACGAGCACGATGAGCGGCGCGCCGAGCGCGTGGGCCTCGGCGATGGCCTTGCGGTTGTCATCGAGGGCCTTGGTGCGATCGGCGGCGGTGACGGCGGGAAAGAAGCCACCACGGCAGAGCGAGACGACGGACAGACCGTGGTCGCGGAGGAGTTGGCCGGTCTTGGCGATGTCGCGGCCGGCGAGAGTGTCACGCCAGACGGTGATGCCCTTCACGCCCGCGGCGGCGAACTTGGCGGCAGACGTCTCGATCGCCCACGGCTTGGTGGTGATCGTGTGGATGCAAAGGCGGTCCAGAGAAGCAGGGAGCATGGAGCGGGGAAGGTTTAGGGGTTAGGTGATTCGTTATTGGCTGAGGGTTATTGGGTCGGACCGAAGAACGAATAACCAGGAACTGATAACCAAGGCGTCAGCCTTTCAGGCAGCCGAAGAAGGTGTAGTCCTTCTCGCCCTTGATGAGGCGTTGGAGGGTGAGGGCGGCTTCGCGGATGTGGTAGTCGCCCCACATGCAGGCTTCGCCACACGGGACCTTCTGGCCGGGCGGGATGTAATCCCAGCCGTTCGGGCGGTGATAGACGGAGTGGAGGAGGAGACCCTGATGCTTCGGGTCGGTGCCAAGGTAGGCGTCGCTGAGGAGCGTGCGCATCGTGGTGAGGCCGGCCTGCCAGTATTTTTTCCCCTCGGGTGTGTTTTCGCCGAGGTAGCGGCCGAGGCGAAGCAAGCCTTGAACGCCGATGGCGGCGGCGGAACTGTCCACGGGCTCGTGGTCGTTGAAGATCTCGGCGTTGCGGGCGCGCCAGTCACCGAGCTTGTGCAGGTTGGGCGCGCCACCGTCCCAGTAGGGAATGCCGTCGAGGGCGGTGTTGGCGATGTACCAGTCGCAGGTGGCTTTGGCGCCCTTGAGGAGGAGGGCTTCCCATTTGGCGCGTCCGCCGAGCGGGGCGAGGTCGGCGTCGGAGAGGGTCTTGAGGAATTCGAGTTCCTCGGCGAAGCCGATCATGGCCCAGGAGAGACCGCGGGTCCAGGTGGTGAAACCGGAGAAACCCTGCTGGGAGTTGGGGCAGCGGAAGCGTCCGTCGTTGCGATTGAAGATCGCCTCGTGCGTAGTGCGGCCGCGCTCGGCAGGGATGTCGTAGCCGTCGCGGCCCTCGCCGTAGTAGATGGAGTACTTGGCCGTGGCCTCGATGTGCTGCAGGCCGCGTTCGAGGAGGGAGTGGGCGGCATCGTTCTCGCCCATGAGGCGGTGACCGAGCTGGTGCGCGACCATCAAAATGCGGACGGAGCGGATGGTGTCGACGAAGAGGGAGTGCGGCCCGTTGAAGGAATAGATGTAGCCGCCGCCGTGGATCGTGGACCAGCGGGCGGCCTGGACGGCGCCGGAGGCCTTGATCGCCATCTCGCAGAAGTCGATCTGGTTGGCGGGAAGCTTGCCCTCGCGCTGGAGGCGCAGCCAGTTGCCGTAGGTGGAGAGGTTGTTGAAGCCGTGATCGTGCACGCCGACGTGCGAAACGTGTGAGGCCATGCGTTCGACGGTGAGCTTGGCCGCGGCATCGGCGAAGCGCTGCTCCCCGGTGGCGTCAAATTGCAGGAAACCGGAGCCATAGTTGAAGCCCTCGGTCCACTCGGTCCAGCCGCGCGCGGTGTATTGTCCGGCAACGGTGAAAACCGGCGAGCCCTTGAGCGGATCGTAGTGCTTGAAGATCAGGTCGATCTTCTGGCCGGAGAGCTGCCAGAATTTCTGGAGCGCGGGCGTGAGGGCGGAGGCTTGCAGTTGGTCGTCAATTTTCATGGGAGGGAAGGCAGGGTTAACCACTAATGGCCACTAATGACTCACTAATCAGGGGAAGGCCTGCCGGGGGATAGGTATTAGTGCTCATCAGTGTGGATTAGTGGTTCAAAAGGGTTGGCGCTCAGTAGCGTTTGTCCTTTCTCAGGTGCAAAATCACGAACGCGGAGTCGGCGAGGGTTTCGTAGGTGTGTTGTTGGATGGCGTCGAACTGGATGCTTTCGCCGGCGCCCAGTTCGACAGTCTCGTGGGGGAGCGCGACGCGGAGACGGCCGGTGGTGACCCAGCAGACTTCGGTGTCGTCGTGATGAATCTCGGGACGATTGACGCGGGCACCGGCCGGCGCGGTGCCGAGATGGGCGACGACGTTGGCGTACTTGACCTGACGAAAACTGAAGTCGCCCGAGCGGTAGGTTTTCTCGGCGGTGCGGTGCACGAGCTCGGACTCACACAGCGCGAGCAGATCGGTGGCACTCAGGCCGAAGGCGCGGGCGAGGCGATAAAGGGTGTCGAGCTCGGCGGACTGCTGGTTGCGTTCGAGCTTGGAGATGACGCCCACGGAGACGCCCGAGGCCTCGGAGAGAGCGGCCAAAGTGAGCTCATGCTGTTCGCGAAGGGTGCGCAGCACGGAGAAGTCGAACTTGGGGGCAACGGGGGTCACTTTTCGTAGACGGACAAAAACAGGCTAAATATGTTCGTCAACGAAAATAATTCAATCAGAGGAGTGGAAAGGAGCCCAGTAAGGGCGAACGGCAGGAGATCGGGGTCGATTACCCTACACACCCCGCCCTGACGGGCACCCCTCTTCATCCGGAACAATGCAGATGGCAAAGTGCCACCGTTGGGAAGTGATTGTGGTTGATATGAAAAAGACCCAATCGCAGGACGTCGGTCCGCTTCACCAAACGGTGGCGCGGAGATATGAGTTTAAAAACGGGCGCAAGGCAATCGCGGTCGGGTTCAC
>JBDKHE010000046.1:0-11778 GCA_039797805.1 Verrucomicrobiota bacterium | reverse complement strand
CGCTGACCGAGTGGAGTCCGGCCGTCACGGAGCGCCTGCAATACGTGGCGGCCTACGCCGACTGGACGCTGCTGCAGCCGAATGCCGACGGCTTTCAGATCCGGAAGCGCACGCACGCCGGACACACCTGGCTCGATGCTGCGCAGGGCCGGCGTGCCGGCGGTCTTGGCTATGTCGGCACGCCGGCCGGCGGAGTCGCCTTTGGCCTGCGCAACTTCTGGCAGAGCCACCCGGCCCAGCTCGACATCCGAGGCGCCACCGGTGACGCGGCGGAAGTCACGGTCTGGATGTGGGCTCCGGATGCCGCCGCGATGGACCTGCGGCCGTATCACGACGGCCTCGGGATGGACACCTTCGACAAGCAGTACAACGGCGGCTTGGAAATCACGTACGAGGATTATGAACCGGGCTTCAATTCGCCCGAGGGCGTCGGGCGCACGAGCGAGTTGCACCTCTGGTGCGTCGCCGCGACCCCCGCGCGGGAGCGACTCGTGCAGATGCAGGCGGTGCTCGAGGCCCCGCCCCAGCTGATCAACTCCCCCGCCTACCTGCAGTCTTGTGCCGTCTTTGGCGGCCTGTGGAGTCCGGTCGACCGCTCGACCCCGGCGCGGGCCGGCGTGGAGGACCGGCTCGCCACGAATTTCGACTTCTATCTCGGTCAGCGCGAGCAACGCCGCTGGTACGGGTATTGGAACTACGGCGATGTCATGCACACCTATGACCCCGACCGCCATGAGTGGCGCTACGACGTGGGCGGTTTTGCGTGGGACAACTCCGAGTTGTCGACCGACATCTGGCTCTGGATGTACTTCCTGCGCAGCGGCCGGGCGGATGTCTTCCGCTTTGCCGAGGCGATGACGCGCCATACCGGCGAGGTGGACGTGCACCACATCGGCCGCTTCGCGCCGCTGGGCTCGCGGCACAATGTCCAGCACTGGGGCTGCAGCGCCAAGCAGCTGCGCATCAGCACGGCGACGAACCGCCGCTACTACTATTATCTCACCGGGGACGAGCGCGTCGGCGATCTCATGCGCGAGCAGGTCGAGGCGGGGCGGGCGCTCTTGAAATTTCCGCCCGGTCGCAAACTGGCCTTTGCCAACGAGCAGGGCGACCAGTCGCGCGGCACGCCGACCGCCCCCGACAGCGTCGGCGCCAGCATGGGCACCGACTGGGGTTCGCTGGCCGGAGCCTGGCTCACCGAGTGGGAGCGGACCGGCGACACCCGGGTGCGTGACCGCCTGCTCGCCAGCATGCGCACGCTCGGGGCGCAGCCCAAGGGGCTGTTCAGCACCGGACTCATCCTCAACGTGGAGACCGGCGCCTTCGAGATCACAAAGAGCGACAAGATTTCCGTCTCCCACCTCAACGCCGTGTTTGGCCTCGTGGAGATCTGTGCCGAGTTGAACCAGCTGCTGGACGTGCCCGAATTCCGTCGGGCCTGGCTCGACTACTGCGAATTGTACAACGCCAGCCCCGAGGTGCAGACGCAGCGGCTGGGCTCGGCCCTCAAGGGTACCAACCTGACGCAGGGCCATGCGCGTCTGACAGCCTACGCGGCGCACCAGCTGCAGCGACCCGATCTGGCCAAACGCGCGTGGGCCGAGTTCGCCCGCGGCTTCCGCGGCGAGCGCAGCGTCGGGGCGCTGCCGGTTCGCCAAGTGAAAGGACCTGCGGTCTTGCGGGCGGTGGACGAAGCGTCTTCTGTCTCCACCAACGACGCCGCCCAATGGGGCCTGGCCGCCATCGAGTGCCTCGCCTTGGTCGGTGATTTCCAACCTTCAACCTGATATTCCCTCATGCCCACCATCGCGATCATCGGACCCGGAGCCATCGGCGGCGTCATCGCCGCATCCCTGCATCGCGGCGGCGGCCATGAGATTTCCCTCTGTGCCCGCCGGCCCCTGGGACCGCTCACGGTGGATCTGCTGGGCGAGGTGGAGAAGTTTGCCCCCACGGTCCTGACGGATCCGGCGCAGGGCCGCCCGGTGGACTGGGTGCTGGTCACCACGAAGGCCTACGACTGTGCCGGCGCGGCGGCGTGGTTTCCGATGTTGGTCGGGCCGTCGACGCGCGTCGCGGTGTTGCAGAATGGCGTCGAACACCGGAAACGCCTTCGTCCCTGGCTGGCCGAAGCCCAGATTGTGCCGGTCATGATTGATCTTCCGGCCGAGCGCCCGACGCCCGTCTCGATCAGCCAGCGCGGACCGGGCAAGCTGATCGTGCCGGCCGATGCGGATGGGTCGCGGTTTGTGGCGCTCTTTGCCCGCACGCAGCTGAGTGTCACCACCTCGGACGATTTCACGAGCGTCGTGTGGCAGAAGCTTTGCCTGAATTCGGTCGGCATCATCAATGCACTGTTGCTCAAACCAACCGGCGTGTTTGGCCACGAGGACATCGGCGCACTGGCGCTGGGCATCGCGCGCGAGTGCATGGCGGTCGCCCGGGCCGAGGGGGCGACGCTGCCGAATGATCTCGCCGAGACGATTTTGGCCAACTGCCGCGCCGCCCCGCCCGATTCGATGAACTCCCTCCACGCCGACCGCGCCGCCGGCCGTCCGATGGAGATCGACGCCCGCAACGGCGCCATCCTCCGCTTCGGTGAGAAACACGGCATCCCGACCCCGTTGAACCGGATGGCCGTCACGCTGCTGGCCCACATGTCGGCAGCCGGGCAGTAGGGCCGGTCTTTGACCGGCCATCCGAGGAAGCTACCGAGCCAGTCAAAGACTGGCTCTACCCGTTACTCCCAGTTCACCACGACGAGTGACACGCCCTCGACGTTTCAGCGGATGGCGCGGCGTTCGAGCTGCGACTTGACCCGAGGGGTGTCCTGATCAGGCTTCTGGGCGTGAAGCCAAATCCGAAATCGACTGCAATCAAGCGCGTGGCCGGCCGTAAGCCGGTCAAGGTGCGTGATGGCAAGAAGCAGACGAGGCGGAGCGGCTTTGCACCGGAACTTTGTGGAATCATCACGGGCCCAACCGACCTTTCCCTCCGGGAAGGTTTTGGGCGTGGCTGATCCACGTTACATCCTGGATACCGGTCCGCTGGTGGCCTTCACCAACGCTGCGGATGCCCATCACGCCTGGGCCAAAGGAGTCTTGGACAGTCTCGGTGAAGCTCCCGTGAGTTGCGAGATCGTGCTCGCCGAGGCGAGTTATCTCCTGCGCGGTTCCCGTCGGGCCGTTGACCTGATCCTGGCCTTGCCTGCGCACAGGCGGATCAGCCTCCAACCGGTCTTGGCTGCGAATTCCGCGGAAATCCGGACAGCCATGGCAAAATATTGGCCGGCCATGGATGTGGCCGACGCCTGCATCCTGTCGCTGGCTGATCGATTTCCCCGGGCGCATATCATCACCACGGACCTGCGCGATTTTTGCATTTATCGTCGGAGGGAAGGACAAGCTTTGAATCTCATCCATCCGTAGACAACGGAGGTTGAGGCAGCGTTAAAGGCCGTATGGAAATCACCAACCGGTGAACCCCACAGAAGCATGCGTTGGCTGATCGCCATCGCCACCTGGTTCCGGTGGCCGGCTGATCGCCGTCAGTTCTGTAGCGGCGTTGCTTGACCACTCCAGCGTCACTCAGGGTACGGAGCCTACTCCGGCAGCCTTTTTCTTTGCTTCAACCCGATCCCAATCGAGCAACTTGAAGTCCTTAATCACCCGATAGATTTTTGCTGCGGAATCCCATTCTTCCATGGGCGCCCCAAACGTGCCGGCGACCATCATGTCTTTTTCGTCGCTCCAAAAAAAGGAGTAGATGATGTGATATTTCATCCCAGGCTTCGACGGAACAGGGGAAAGGGTTTCGAGACAACGGCGGTTGAATTCACCTGATTTTTCCAGATCACATTCTCGAACGACCTCTTCGGAGGCTTTTTTCCGATCGATGTTATATTGGACCGCCTGTGTCGCGGTGATTTTTGCGGTCTTCGATACCTCGGCTATCCACTGGATGCGCCAGCCGGTTTCGTAATGTCCGGTGACAGCAAGATCTTCCTTGGAAACAGTGAAAAGGTACTGCGTTCCGCGGGTGCCTTGAGAGACGAACCATCCACGAGGAATGATTATCTGGCCGCCGATCGGACCAAAATCGCGCACTTCGAATCCTTCTGGTGCGAGCATTTCCGCCCCAAAACTTCGTGAAACCAGCAGGCAGAGTAGCAAACAGCAAGAGCGCATGAAAGTGAGTGAATCAGACGCTCTCCAATGGGGCAAAACTGAACTATGATCCAATGTAAATCGGCGCGGTGCCCTTCGCCAGCACCAGTGGCTCGTCGAACCAGATGTCTGAGTGGAGTCGAATGAAGATGCGTCGGTTAAGGAAAGAAGGGTGCGGCAGAATCCGATCACTTACCTCGAAAAGTCTGGAGTCTCTCGATGGTTGAAGTCGTGGCCGGCGGAGTGCTTGCTGCAAACAGAAGGCAGAAGGCAGCCGCTGGCCTCTCTGCCCATTCCATTATGGCGACCGGATTGAAGGCGATCCCGTCGGCAAGGGATGCCGTCAAAGGACTCTGGGATCTTTACTCCCAGCTCACCACGAGCAACGACACGCCTTGCCGCGGCAAGGTGAAGGCGAGTTGGGTGGCGCCGTTGGCGATGGTGACCGTGGTGGGTGAACCGGTCAGGCGGGTGAGGGCGCTGGATTGCTCCAGCTGCGCATACTGCGCCTCGTTGGGTGCGACCGGTGAGCCCATGCGCAGCCACTCGGCGTAGGCGTTGCTGTGTTGCTGGTCGATGCGGGTGTGCGTGAGCTTTGCTTCCTTGAGGCCGGTCGGCAGACCGGCGACCGCGAGGGACACCGCCGCGTCGGGGCCGGTGACATCGTCGTCGTGATAATGCCAGACCATCACGGCAACCTGGTGGGGGGCGCGGCTGGCGAGGACGCCGACGTCGGGGGCACCGCGGACGCCCCGGTCCACGATTTCGGTGAGCGGAATCTCGGCTGAGCTGGTGGCGGGCAGGCGCTCGGGACCCATCTGGGCAAACATGCGGAAGACATTGAACACGGCCATGGGCACACCGTTGCTGGCCACCTGGCGGAAGCCGGCGAACCAGGGCTGGTCTTCAAAGGTGAAGGCCCAGGTGACGGCGCCTTCCAGGTTGATGCCGTGGAGGTCGGCGAGATCGTGTTTGCGCGCGAAGGAAGCAGCCGTGTAGCTCGAGTACATCGTGCCGTTGCGGTACGCCAGCTGCGGTCCCTGGCAGGCGGCGCACCCTTCCGGGTCGGATTCGCCGATGATCACCGGCGTGCCCTTCAGTTCCGGATACGAGGCGAAGGTGGCGAAGGCGGTTTCGATCGTCTTCAGCTGGTTGCTGATGCCCATGCGCACATGACCATCCACCATGGACGGACTGCCCTTGGCGTGGAAGGCAACGAAGTCGAGGGGCGTGCCCTTCTCCCCGGTCGCGTAATTGGTCCCGTGCAGGCAGTGGTCGAGAAAGTCCTTCATGAACTGCCCGCCCGAGCCCGCGGTGTGCGGACCGCCCACGCGCGCCGTGGGCAGCGCGCGGCGTACGCCGGCGATGGCGTAGTCGTGCAGTTTGCGGAAATCCTCGGCGCTGCCGCCCCAGTACCCGTTGGGCTGGTTGTTCGCTTCGTTCCAGACTTCCCACCACCAGGTGTTCACCTCGGCGGCGCCGTATTTCTCGACGCAATGCTTCGCCCACTGGTAGGCGAGCTCGCCCCACTTCGCATAATCCTTCGGGGGTTTCGTCCAACCGGTAAAGATCCGTTGGTAAGGCAGGCCCGGCCGCCACGAGTGCCGGTAGGGTGACGGCTGCGTCGACATGGCTTCCGGCATGAAGCCGATCTGGGCGAGCGGTTTCACGCCCCGCGCCAGGTAGCTGTCGAAGATGCGGTCGATGCCGCTCCAGTCATAGACCGGGTTGCCCTGCGCATCCTCGGTGTAGGCGTTGGTTGAGCCCCATTTGAAGGCCGGCGTGCCGTCACCGGTGTTGAGCAGGTTGTGCGCGCGGAAATACATCTGTCGCGGGGCCAGTTCGCCGATCTGGCCCAGCAGTTTCTGTCCATCCTTCATCGTCGCGTAGTTGGGCTCGTCCGCGCCGAAGTAGCGCCAGAACGTGCGCAACGGCCCGGTCGGATGCGCGGCATCGACGGTGATGGTGACAGGAAACGTCGGGTTGGCATCGGCGGCGATGTCCGCGGCGGACAGTGCGGGGGCGAGCAGGGCAAGAACCAGCGGGCAGATCATTCTCATGGGGTGGGTGGGGTTCATCGGGGCGGAATGCGGGGCCGGGTTGAGCTTCAGGTCTCCAGGCTGCAAACAGGAGTCTGAAAAAGGCGGACCGTGGGAAAACGAGAAATTGAGGGGGGTGTGCTGGCAGAATCTTGGGTCGCCAGGTGATCTTCAGGGCAGGTCGCGGCGCGGGATCTTCCGCATGGCTTGGGCGAGCTGGTCGCCGTGCTGCGCTGCGCCTTCGGCCTCGAGCCGTTCGAATTGCGGATGGGCGAAGATCGGGGACCGCACGGGCGTGCCGTCGGTTTCCTCGTCAGTCGCGTCCTTTAACGCCCCGCCGAGGGCGGCGACGATGCCGTTCAACCGGTCCACGGTGCGGCGCAACTCGCGCTCGTCGCGCCCGGGCCAGAAGCCGCCCTCGTCGGTGATTTCCACTCCGAGGCCCAGGGCCGTCAAGCCGGCCAGCAGGTCCACGGCGGCGGTGTGGCAGCGGCGAAAATGCTCCCAGCCGTGCAGGCTCGCATACTGGGTCTTGCAGAAGGCGGCCAACCTCCAGCCGGCGGTCCCGACTCGTTCCAGGCGGTGCGTCTGCGGGTCGCGCCGTTCCACGGTGTAGTCGCAGAGACCGAGCCGCAGCGGTTCACAGTCCTCGCCCAAGGTAACGTCGAACACGAATCCCTCCTGCGCCGGCACCTCGATGCCGCGCGTCGTGTGCGGCTCGTCCGGCACGGGGACCATGACCCACTCGCTCAGCCACGCCAGCTGCACGGCCGACGACGAAATCGCGCCGACGGCTTCGATCGATCCCGCCTCCTGCGCCGCGAGTGCGGCCGCGCGCATCTTCGCCACCAGCGCCCGGGCGGACTCCTCCCCGGTCACGGCCGGGGCGCGCAGCTTGTAGTGGAGAGTCAGGCCCATGGATATTACTTGAGGCGCTTCACATTCGGTGCGGCGAGCAGCGTGCGCATTTGGGAGATCGCGATTTCATTCAGCCGGAGCAGCCGCTCCACGGCGGTCAGGCCCTGGCGGATGAAGACGGAATTCAGGCTCTCGAGGTTCGTCAGGACGACCAGTTGCTCGATCGTGGCCTGGTCCCGGATGTTGCCCTCGGCGCCGGGATGGGCCTCGCGCCATTGTCGGGCGGTCCGGCCGAAAAGCGCGACGTTGAGCAGATCAGCCTCCTCGGCGTAAACCATGGCGGCCTGAGCCTTGGTGACGGCGGGAGGGATGAGGGTCGCCTTGATGGCGTCGGTGTGGATGCGGTAGTTGATCTTGGCCAGGGTGCGCTGGAGATTCCAGCCGAGCTGCCGGCGGTCGTTCTCCTCGTCCTTCAGCCGGCGAAACTCCTTCACCAGATAGATTTTGAATTCCGGACTGATCCACATGCCGAACTCGAAGGCGATGTCGGGATGGGCAAACGTGCCGCCATAGCGTCCCGGGGTGGCCTTGAGCCCGATGGCGTTGGTCTTTTCCACCCACTCCTTGACGCTGATCTTGTAGCTGTTCAGGCCGGCCTGACTTCTAATTGTGGCGAATTCGCCATAATTAAAAGCCGGGTTGAACACAGACTCCCAGATGCCAAGGAATTCGACCGTGTTGCGGTTCCTCAGCCAGTCCGAGATGAAAAACTCGCCATCTTTCGCCCGCAGCATGTCCGTCAGGGAGATATAGTCGCCCGTCTTGCCCGTGAGAACCGATACCGGGGTTCCTTGGACGGCGATGGTTGACTTCTTGGAAGGGGCCATGGCGGGAGGAGGCACCGGCATCTCAGCGCACGTAGGTGCCCTTGGTGTCGCCGGGGTGGGCGCGGGCGAGGGCGGCGAGGGTTTCGAGGATCTCGGCGATCTCCTTCTCCTTGGCGCGGGCGAACTGCTTCGCGAGGTCGGCGGCGGAAAGGGGCTTTTCCGCGGCCTGCAACGCGGCTTCCACGGCTTTGGCGCGCTCGGCGAGGGTCTTGGGCCAGGGCGCCTTGCCGGGGCGGCGGGGAGCCGGGGTCCGGGGTCTGGGCTTTCGGGTCTGGGAAGAATCTTGCAGGCCGAGGGCGGTCTGCTGGGTGCCGGCGAAGAGGGGTTGCTGGTAATCAGGGCGGAGCCAGCGGATGTGGCCCTTGGCTTCCTCGGCGGAGCGCGCGTCGTTGAGGGCGACGACGCGTTCGAGGATCTCGGCATCGGTCAGCGGCCAGGGCCAGCCGTAGGCGTCGGCCACGGCACGGTCGAGATCGTCGTGGAGCTGCTTGAGCGTGGAGACGAGGGCCGCGTCGTGGACGGTCTTGTCCTTGGCGGACAACGCCTCGCCGGCGCGGAGCTTTTCGAGGACGTTGTAGATGTCGGTGAGGCCGAGCTGATGGGCGGCCTGCGCGCGCTTGCGGTGGGCGTCGAGTTCCTCGGCCAGCTGCCGGATGCGCTCCTTTTGCTTCTCGGTGCAGTCGGGGAAGGGGAAGGGATCGAAGCAACGGGTTTTGTTGTAGCGGGGATCGTTGCCAACACCGAGACGTCCACCAGCAGCCAGCGAGAACACGACGTGGATAGCACTGCTCAACACGCCCAGAAAGAAACCGTCGTCGAAAGCGAACATCACGGTTGTGCTGTCAGCAACCGTGCCTTGTGGAGCGAAGATAAACAATCGGTGGCTAGACGTAAGCGGAGCCACGACAAGTCGCTTTAGACCAATCAATGCAGGACGAAATGTGCTCCTTGCTTCGCCATAGATCCACCAGCGTTGCCGAACCGTGGCGCGTGGATTATGATCACGCTCCGGCTTCACGGTCGCGGTGATAACGTGCATTGTAGCAGGCAAGGCAGCGCGCGCCGCGGCCGCATCGAACCCATAAAGATCAATAGCCCAGAGTCCACGTGGCGACTGCGTGACATCACGGGCTGACAACAGTGGGAAGCAGTGTCGGTTCAGTATGTTTCCGTCCTGGCTCAAAAGCTCTTTATGTTTTGCTGCATCAACTGTGAATCCAGTGCCAGTAAGCTGATAGCCAACGCAGCAGAGATTGGCGTTTGCTTGAAGCTCCACGGGTTCGAATGCATCCGTCCCAATGGTCAGTTGAGCTTCAATACAACCTGATTGCTCTTCAAAGACGACATCCGCCCCTTCTTGGTCTCCTCGTGATTCCTTTAGGACTTTACGCAGAGTCCCTTCGTGGGGGTTGGAGATTGCTACAGTCATCGCAATCCGAACAGCGGCTCCATCGCCGGAATCCACCCAAGGATGATCCGGAATCGCGAAGACAATGTTTAGCCTTGGTTGTGCTTGGAGCTGCGGAGCAACGACACCACGGTTAAAACTCTGAGTAATGCTATTCGTTGTGATAAATCCAAAACGTGCGGCCTGCTTAGCGCGCACGAGCTCGGCTGCTTTATACCACCAATACATCACGAAATCCGCGTTTTCAGGAATTGCAGGATAAGAAGACCTGAGTGCGTCGAGATAACCGTCGCCAAGTGAAGGACGAATGGTTCGCGCGCCGATGAACGGCGGATTCCCAACGATGAAATCCGCCTGCGGCCACGCGGCCGGTCTCGGATTGCGGAAAGCTTCGAGGGCGACGACAGCTTTTTCGTCGGGTACTTCGCGGCCGGTGACGGGGTCGGTCTTGTAGGTCTTGCGGTCCCAGACGTAGCGGAGGGTGGCGGCGTTGATCTTGTCCACGGGGCAGAAAGTCCCGTCGGTGGCGAGGAAACCCCGCTCGTCCCACGCGAGCACGGCGTCGCGGCACTCGATGTTGTTGAACTTGCGGAGGACGGGTTCGGCGGGGGCGGCGTTGCCGTGGACGCGGAAGTGCCACTGGAGGTAGCCGATCCAGAGCACGAGCTCGGCGATGGCGGCGGCGCGGGGGTTGACCTCGAGGCCGAGGAACTGGTGCGGGTCCACCGTCACGCCCTGGAGGGCGAGCACGTCGGTCTCGCCGAGGTCGCGCAGGAGGGCGATGACCTCGCCTTCGAGGCGTTTCATCTGTTCCAGGGCGACGTAGAGGAAGTTGCCCGAGCCGCAGGCGGGATCGAGCACGCGGACGGCGCAGAGGCGATCGTGGAACTCCCTCACCGCGGCGCGGGCTTTCTTCAGGTCGGCGACGGTGTCGCGTTGGGCGAGCGTGACGGCGGCGATGCGGATGCCGGACCATTCCTCGCGCAAGGGCTCGAGGAGGGTGGGCAGCACGAGGCGCTCGACGTAGGCGCGGGGCGTGTAGTGGGCGCCGAGCTTGTGGCGCTCGTCGGGCGAGAGGGCGCGCTCGAGCAGGGTGCCGAAGATCGCGGGCTCGACGTGCCGCCATTCGAGGGCGGCGGCTCGGCGCAGGAGGCCGAGCTGGGTGCCGTTGACGGGGAGGGCGCGGGCGGCGGAGAAGAGGCCGCCGTTGAAATGGAGGAGCTTCTTGCGGAGCAGGCCGGAGACGCGGCCCTCGTTCATGTCGGCAAAGAGCTGCTCGGCGAGCGGCACGAAGGCGCGGGGGTCGTCCTTGATGGAGTCGAGGAAGCCCTTGAAGCCCTCCTTGGGCAGCAGGCCGACGTCTTCGGCAAACATGCAGAAGAGGCAGCGGGAGAGGAATTCGGCGACGAGCCGGGGGTCGTGCTGCTTCTCGAAGGATTTGGCCAGCTCGGCGAGGTAGCCGGCGACCTCGCGGGTGACGGCGGCGGCCTTTTTCGAGGGGTCGAGGGAAACCGGGTCGGTCCAGACGGCGCGGAGGAGGTCGCGCACCTCGGCGCGGGCGAGGTCGGCGAGCCTGAGCCGGTGGGAGCGGGCGTCGGGGAAAGGCTGGTAGTTTTTGCCCTTCTGGGTGAAGTCAGCGTGGAGCTCGATGACGTGGCCAACGTCCACGACGAGCAGGAAGGGCGGCGGATCCTCGTCGGCCGGGAGGGAGCGGGCGTAGCGGTCGGCCTGGCCGAGGGCCTCGAGCATGGCGCGGTCCCAGGCGGCGGAGCCGCGGATCACACCGCGTCGCGGCGGGGAAGAGCCAAGTTCCAAGAGTCCAAGGGCCAAGTCGGCCGATTCGCCGGAAACGGCGGCGTATTGCTTGGCTTCGAGCACGAAGCAGCCGCGCTTGTAGAGGTCAATGTGCCCGGTGGTGGTTTTGTCGGTGCCGCGATGGTGGAAGGTGACGGCGCGCTCGAAGACATAGGTGTTCAGGGCGGTGTCGCGGCCGGAGGGGTCGGGGCGCGGGACGCCGAGCACGTCGCACAGCTCGGAGAGGAAGAGAGCGTAGTTGGCGCGTTCGGCCGCCTCGGCTTGGGACCAGCGATCAATGAAGGCGGTGATCGAATCGTGGTTGGGCATGAGGGCGTGCGGCGGGGGCCAAACTGCCGGCCGGCCCAGGGATTGCCAAGCCCCTTCGACCCGCTCAGGGCAGGCCTTTCGGGTTGGTTCAAGGCAGACGGTTTGTCGGGAAACTCATCCCGTAAGGTGACGGGTCCGGCAAACTTAAATTCAGGGTTTGGTCGCTCCGGGGCCGGGGATCATGCGGTCGCCCGCTGGCGGCAGCCGGGCAGTAGGGCCGGTCTTTGACCGGCCTTCCGAGGAAGATACCAAGCCAGTCAGAGACTGGCTCTACCCGTTAGTCCCAGTTCACCACG
>JBDKHE010000045.1:0-14413 GCA_039797805.1 Verrucomicrobiota bacterium | reverse complement strand
CCCGCGCCTTGATCGCCCGATGTCTCTACCAGCGCTACCGGCTCCTGCGCCTCGATCACGGCCAGCCTGTTGACCCGCTCCAGCACGCCGCACGTCACGGAGTACGGCGAGCGGTCGCCCTCGGGGATGCCCAATGCAGCGCCGATGCCGTGCAGAGCTACCAGCAGTTCGTCGTATTTCGCGCGCAGTGCATCGCGCTCATCAGCAGCGGCATGCACAGCCGCAATCGCGCGGTCGCTGTCGTCGTTGCCGATCTGGGCGAGCAGCTTCACGGCCAGTTGCAGGCCGGTCAGTTGTTCGGTGCTCATGCTTGTGCTCCTTCGATGCGCAGCAGGTGCGCCAGTTCGCCGAACCGCGACTCATACCAGTGCGGCTGCGTCTCGCGCTGGTTTTTCGGGCTGCTCACGTTTTTTCCGTAGCGCAGGCCCGCATCGGTCAGGCTCCAGAAGCAGGCCATGCCTTTGGTGCTCGGGCGGGTCTTGGCTTCGAGGATACCCAGATCCTTCAATGCGACGTTGCACGCCGCCGCACTGACCTTGTGCCCGTGACGCTTGAGCAGCGTCGTCAGGGATGCGGTTGCCTCGCTGCTGCCTGCGGTCGATCCGGTCGGCGCATCGATGGCGTAGACGGGCGCCAGTGCCAGCAGATGAGGGGCGGTGATCTCCAGTGCCTTGCGAGCCATGCCAAGCCGCGCCGATCCATCCAGCCGCAGCATGTTCGCCAGCGCGTCGGCCACTGCCACCGCCTCGATTGCGCCGCCCGCTTGGACTGCAAGCGGTTGGGCGCGTCCGGTTTCAAGAGCCTGCCAGCGGTCAACCAGTCGTGCCGTGAACTCGGGCGACAGGCGAGCCATTGCGACATAGCTGTCACGCTGGTTCAGCATGCACTCTTGATAGGTCTGACCGTTTGACGGCTCGATGTAGGGGGTCTCCTCAATCTGAGGACACACCCCGGCGTCCCGCAGGTCTCGGCAAACGCGCATCACGTTGTCGTGGCGCTTGTCGGCGATCGTCGCCAGTTCTCGACTAGACATCGTGCGCACGCCAATGGCATGCAGGGCGGTAGAATTCTTGTCAGCCATCGCTGAGTCCTTTTCAGTTGGTGGTTAGGAGCCCCGCAGTGCGTCAACACTTGCGGGGCTTCGTCATTGTGGCGCAGACCTGGTGCCGGCGCGATTGAAAATAACTATCACATCAGCCACGGCGCGCCTCCAGTCCTTTTGCGGCGAGGACGGCGGCCTCGATGGCGCGGGCTGCGTTGATGTCGTGGCCAACGCTCGGATTGCCGCGGCCCTGTGCACCGCCTTGCCACTTGATCCACTCGCCCGGCACCGCTCCCGCCGGCTGGCTCCCGGTCGGCAGGGGCAGGGCGCGGATGCACAAATGCACGGCGGACGCCGACAGCCATCGCCCTTCAAACTCTTCGACGGCGTCTCCTGCAGCCTCCCGCATCGCCTCCGCCCCCTCGCGCCGCGCATCTGCCAGCGCGGCGGCGATCAACTCGCGCAGCGCCTCAAACGACTCAGACGCCGCATCGGCATCACGGATGCAGTCGTCCCCGTGGCGCCCGATTGCGCCCATGATCTCGTCAATGCTGCTCATTCCTGCCCCTTTCGGCGCCGCTGTTGCTTGTGTGATCCGGCCTTGCTCCGGCTCGGCTGCTTCGCGCCATTCTGTGCTGGCGGCGCCCAGGTGCCGGGGATTGCCGGAGTTGCCCAGGCGATCGAGGCGACAGCCGCGAGCATTGCGAGTGATGTGCGGCCCCTCATGCCTTGTGCTCCGGTGCGGCTGCGATCATGGCGCGATAGATAGCGGGCGTCGGAGTGCAGTCGTCAACCAGCATCCGCGGACTGTCGCCGGCAATGCACATCGCAATCGTCGGCTCCACCGGCACCAGCCTCCACCCGTCCGGGATCTTGGCTGGACTGACGCCAGGCCAGCAGGTTTCGCATGCGTGCAAGTGGCGGCGCTCACCTGACGAGTAGTGCCACGGGTCGCGGCACACCACTCCGCACACGTCGCATGTGAGCGGCTCGCCGCCCGGGATCGCGGGGACCGGCGACTCATCGGCCAGTCGGCAGGACTGGCGCGACTTGCACGCATCGCCGCACGCTCCGCAGCCGGCCGGTATCGCGGGGACGGGGCGGGCGTAGAGTTGCAGCCCCGCTGCAGGGATCTCAGCCCCGGGGATGCTGCGCACGACAATGCTCCGCAGATGCGGGACCGACACCTCAACCTGCGCCACCGGCTCCGGTCGTTCCAGCGCGTCCAGCCGTGCGCGCAACTCGTCCCGCTCGGCCTCCAACCCCTTAACGAACTGCTCGGCCGCAACACGCGCGGTGTTCTCGGCTTCGATTGCCGCCTGGCGGGCGGGAGAATTCGGCGGGGTGCGTGCGGTGGACGCGGCGGCCCGAGCATACTTTTCGATCTCAATCATGGTGTGATACCTACTTGATTACGATGCAAGAAGTTTAGCAAAGTCCGCCACGCCTGTAAAGCTATTTGACGTGCGGGTGTAGCGGGGCTTTTCTGCTTCTGGCTCACTGACCAGCGCGTTGCCTTGGTCGTAGGGAAGTGCCCAGCTCGGCGGGTGCGCCCAGTCCCAGTTCTCGACGCCGAGATGCACGCAGGCGCCGATCGTGTAGTAGAGCAAGTCCCACGCCTCCTGCCGGTGGCCCTTCGCGGCGGTCCAGCCCTTCTCGTCCCGCTGCTCGACGCACAACTCGGTGAAGAACGCATCCGGCAGGTGCTCGGGGTAGCGGATCGCGCCGGGGTGGTCGAGCCGTCCGTTCAAGTCGTCCTTGAGCGTGTTCGACGCCAGCATGAGCACTGGCACCTCGCCCCTGACCCCTGACGCCTGGCCCTTGACCTGGGCGTCGGCGTAGATGATCCGTGCGCGCGGGGCGCCGGGGGTGTGGTCGCCCTTGACGGGCTGGAACCGGCGGTGCAGCCCGTCCCCCTCGTTGCGGAGCTTCACCCAGAACTGGTAGATGCGCGCGGTCACGCCCTCCTTGCCGCCCGAGTCGCAGTAGACGGTCTTGACCCGCATCTTGTGGCCGGCGGGGCCGATCGGGTACTCGCGCTCCAGCAGGGTCTCGCGCAAGAGATCCCAGTCCTCGGGGTAGGCGTGGGGCTCGGTGTGCAACGGGTGGCCATCCGAGTCGAGGCGCTTGGACTTGGCGATGTCGAAGCGGTCGACGACGCAGATCCCCTCGGGCGAGACGCCCTGCACCTGGCACACCCACTTCTTGCCCTGCACGTCCGCAGTGGCCAGCAAGAACCGCACGTCCTCGGGCACCGTGCCCGCCGGCCAGCTATCTGCGCGGCTGCGCAGATCTTCGGGGTTGCGCTCGGATGTCTGGCCGCGGCGCCGGTATGGCATGCCCTGGTCGGTGTTCACCGTGGCCTTGAGGGCTTCCTGACTGCCGGTGCGCTCGTACTCCTGCTCGGCCATGAGATATTTTTCGACCAGGCTCGACCACGGGCTGAACGCCGCGGCGCACCCGAAGAGCCAGAAGCTCGCGTAGGCGCTGGAGACGCCCTCGCCGACCAGCACGTCCTCGGCGGTGAGCGACTGGCCATCCTTCAGCCACCGGCCCGCCTTGTTGATCTCGTATTTCAGATCGGGCGTGATGACGCAGCCGTTGTGGGGGCACGCCATCCACGCGGCGGCGCCGGCCTCGGTCGGGCTCACGTCGGTGGGGTATTTCAGCAGGTCGAACACCGGCTCGAACCACTCCCGGCAGTGGGGGCACTTCCAGTACCAGCGCCGCCGGTCACCTCGGTTGTAGAGCGCCAAGATCCCCTTGCACGGTGGGGCCTCGTGGCGCGTGCGCGGGATCCAGGTGGTGCCCGCCTCGACCTCGAAGCCCGGGGAGGACTCGCAGATGGTCTTCCCCTTGGACCTGAAGGTGGTGGTCCGTTTCATCCCGAGGTCGAACGGGGAGCCCTCGCCATCCACGTCCTGCGGCATCCGGTCGTAGTCGGTCAGCAGCACCAGGCCGCGCGGCCTGCCGGACATCTCATTGATCGTCGGCCAGCTCAGGTTGACCACGATGCCCGAGTCGTAGTATTTCGCATGCACCGTGTCCGCGCTGCCCCCCGTCAGCACCCGGCGGCCGACCTCGGGGGAGTGCCGGTGCATCCGGTCCAATCGAGTGCGGGAGAAGTCGGCCGCGACGGTCTGACTGGTCTGGTAGAGGATCGTGTCGATCGGGTCGCACGTCACCGCGTAGAGGATCGCGTTCAGGATCAGGCTATCGGTTTTTCCACTTTGGGCAGGGCCGACGAAGATGCACGCTTTCTTCTCGCGGTCGGCCAGCACGTCCAGCGGCTCGGCCATGTACGGCGTGGTCTCACTGAGGTAGGGTCCGTGGTAGGCGCCAGGGATCTGCAAATAGCGGTATTTCTCCGCGGCTTCGCTCGGTGCCAGTCGCTCGGGCGGCTGCAGGGCTGCGGTCATCGCAACGGCAAGAGCCCCCAGCGAGGGGTAGCTCGCCGAGGGCTCGGATTCACGCTTGTTCGCGCGGCTCAGGGATGCCATGCCAGCTTCCGCAAGATGCGCCGCAGCCAGCCGGCGCGGCGTTCACGGCGCCCGACCAGCAGGCACCCAGAGGGGTTGTCGAGCTGGGTCATTCGCCGTCTCCGTCTCCGTCTTCGTCTTCGTCTTCGTCGCCGATCAGGCGATCCATGCAGGGGAGGCAGATGCGGTAGCTCCCCCAAAAATCACCATCAACCAGCGCAGACTCGAATCGGTAGCGGTCGCCGGGCTTGATCCCATGGTCCCGCTTGCCGTCAACCGAAAAGCACGAGTGGTCCTTGCGGGCCGTCCGGATTGCGACGGTCCTGCACGTCAACTCCGACTCATCTCCGAAAAACGGATCCGTGCTGATGTAGACGGCATCTGAGTGCTTCGCGCTCATTTCGTCACCTCGACCCACTCGCACAGCCACCCCTTGAACGCGGGGCTGTTCTCCAGGTTGAACTCGTCCTCGACGGTGCGGGCCAATGCCAGCGCGCCGCGGTCCATGTCAGCCACGCGCCACCGGATGACGCGCGGCTTGCGGCGGTACTCTCCGGTCACGTAGAAGTGCGGCATCTTGTCCGCGAGGTTCGGCGCGGGAAGGTCTTTCCAGGTGCCGTCTTCCTTGTACTGGATGGCGACGCCGCGGAACCAGTCGAGGACGAGAGAGTCGTGGGGGTATGGTTTGTTCATTTACTTCTCCTGTTGGTGTAAAGCTATTGTACGCCGTCGTCGTCGTGGTCGTCAATGCTCTCCCAAGTCTTAAATTGCTCGCCGATCAGTTCCTTGGCCTCCCCGAGTGTGGCGTCCGCCACGGAGCGGATGATCTCGCGCTGGCGCGGGGTGAGCGCGGTCTGCTGGTCCACGTTGTCTTCCAGCAGGGACATGCTCTGGCGAACGGCCTTGTATATCCCGGCGACGAGCTGCTGGACCTTGCTGGTGCGCCACAAGTCACCTCGCTCCGTGAGGTAGGCCGCACGGGCGCTCTGCCCCTTCCAGAACTCCAGGGTGAGCGCGGCGGGGAGCTGGGTTGGCTTCATCTTCTTGAGGGCCTCCTCGATCGCCTGCTCGTCCGGCCCTTCCCCGCCGGCACCGAGCGCCGCCAGCGCCTGCCAGCAGTCATACACCCGGGTGCGCGACTGCTGACCGCGAACCGGCGCGATCGTGCCGAGCGCGGCCTCGACCATGTGCAGTGGCTTGCCCGTCAGCGAAGCGAGGTCTCGGGCGGTGATGCCCTGCGAGATGATCGCGCTGATCGCCGGCCCGTGGTCAGGTGCTTGCGGCGGGGGCATGTTGGGCCAGCTTGGCTTCGATCACCTGGCGGCGCATGTCGTCAGGCAGTCCTTGCAGCGTCTCGATGTGGGTCGTGACGTAGGTGGGCAGGGTGCCGCCATCGCTGAGGTAGTGCTGCAGGTACTGCCGCGTCACGCCGAGGATCAGGCAGAGTTGGGGGCGAGTCAGGCCCCATTGTTGGCAAAGCGAGATGATGTCCATGCCCGGATAGTAAATTAGATTTACCAAAAAGAAAAGCCCCCGAAAGGGAGCTTCTTGGTGGGGGTGGCGAGCGGTCAGTCGGCCTTGATGCGGAACGACTCGCGCTCGTGGCCAGCGTCTTCCAGAGCCTTCAGCCACTTCGGCACCAGACCCTTGTTGGTCCAGGTCTCGCCGTTCGGGCCGCGGTAGACCGGGTCCAGCTTCACCGGCTCGAACAGGTCGCGGGCGGTGATGCCGTGCTCGGCGCAGAGTTGCTTCATCATCGAGATCGAGCTGTTGCGAGCTTCGGCATTGGCGGCCTTCTGGGCGGCGATCTTGGCCTCGATCTCTTCCTTGGCGGCTTGGAGTTCTTGCAGGGTTTGCATGTCGGGGTTTCCTGTGGGTTTAGGGTTGGTGTAGCGAGTATAGCTATTTTGCGGTTAGCGTCAACCCTTCCGGTATCTTTTTGCGCGCCATCCCCCGGCGGCTTTAATCGGCCACCCGCGCGCCCAGTCCGGCAGGGAGGCCATGATGCCCTCCAGTTCCTCGACGCTTCCGTAGCCCTCGGGGACTTCGCACACCACCTCGTCGTAAGTGTGGAGGACGACCGGGTAGCTCGTGGCTTCCAAGCCCTCGATCGCGTTCATCTGGATGTCCCGTGCGACGCGCTGCACGACATTCTCGGCCATGCGGCCGCCGTACAGGTCTTTGCGGATCCACCCAGGTGGGCCGTTCTTCGGGTTGGTGTTCCACCCTTCGTAGCTGATCGAGAGGCCGCGCCAAGCGTCTTCGGCGGCGCGGAGGCGGGGACGGTGGTAGGTAATCAGCCCGCCACTGGGCACGCGGCAGTACAGCACGTCGTTGCGGTAGACGTAGCTGATCCGGGTATCCGCGCCATCTAGCCGGTAAACCATGACCTCGGTGTCGGGGTTCTGCAGCGCGTGCACCGCCGCACCCTCCAGACCGTAGAGGCACGGGACGAACCGCCCGCCCTGCCCTGCCCGTGTCCACGGGTCCGCTACCTCGGTGCGCTGATCCAGCAGGGCGCGCTCGATGCGCTGGCCACCCCAGAGGTAGACGATCGCGGGGGACGCCGCACGCCAAGCGAGGATGGTGTCTTTAATGCTGGCGTCGTTGTCGAAATATTTGTCCGCCCCGAAGGCTTTGAGCGCGCCTATCCACCCGCCAAAACCTAGACCAAGCTCCGTCGGCTTACCAATGCTGGACCGGGCCGGGTGATGCTTTCCGCTGGACTTCTTATGCTCCGTAAACTCTTCAAAAGGCACCCCTAACGTCTTCGCAGCCGACATCTCGTAGATCATGCCGTGCGACCGGAACACGTCCAGTCGCCACTCTTCGCCGGCCAGCGCCGCGATCACGACGCCCTCGATCGCCGAGTAGTCGCTGGAGATGAAGTCGTGCCCCGGCGCCGCGACGAACAGCCCGCGCAGGGTGCCCGCCAGCGCCAGCATGGCCTCGCTGAAGAGCCACTCCATCGCGGCCAGCGAGCCCAGCTTGGACACGGCAATCGCGTCCTCCATAGCCTCGGGGTTCCACTCCTCGCGCTTGGCCTTGCGGTCGTGCGGCGCGAAGCACCATGGGCACTGGTCGCTCGCGGTGTTGTGCCAGTGCCCGCATGACTTGCAGTGCCACACGTCCGGGCCTGCCTTGGGCAAGTTGGTGGGCTGCGGGCCGTTGCCGGTGGGCCTGCCGGTGTGCGCGCCGTGGTAGGTGTAGAGGTCGTGCAGGCGCCCGTCCGCGGCCACCTGGTTGCGCATCGCGAACACCTTCTTGATGCTGGCCGAACCGACCGTGGCGCGGATCTCCAGCGCACGCCTGGCGTTCTCGGGCATGGACAGATCTTGCAGGGCTGCTTCGATCGCATCCTCGTCCATTGTCTCCAGATGCACGCCCTGGGCGCCGAGCCACCCCTTGAGCTGCTGGAGCTGCGTGGGGTAGCAGCCGGTGAGCGCGTGCATCTCCCGGCCGTACTGCTCCTGCGCCTGCTCGATGATCTGGATCGCGCCGGCCACGGCGTCGAGGTCGATCGCCACGCCGCGCCGGTTGATCCGCTGGTCGGAGCGCCAGATCGGAAGCTCCAGCGCGCAGAGGTCGGGCGTGCGCCAACTCGCCTCGAACTCGGCCTCGATGTCGCGCAGGTTGTACGCCTTGAGGCGCTGGGCGTCCTCGTCGGCCGGGTCGTCGAAGTCGGGCACGATGCGGGTGCGCGCGTCCGACTTGGTGGGGTTGCGCGGCATGGCGAATTTCTTCAGCAGCCGATCGCCCTCCGGATCCTTGCCGTGCCGGAGCGCCAGCACCTCGCTGACCTTGCCCAGCGCGCCCGGGAGCGCGTGCGCGCGGCTCTTGGCCATCGCGTCGTAGGTCTGCTGCTGCGGCAGAGCGGGCCAGCCGTAGCGCCTGGTGCCCACCTCGTTCCAGATCCACCATTCAAACGCGGTATTCCAGGCTTCCAGTTCGCCGCCGGCTATAACGTAGTCCAGCAGGGGCTGCGGTGGCGCCATGCGTGGGTGCCAGAACTGCTTGCCGCGCCCGTCCTTGAGGTCGTAGGCCATGCACAGCACTTCGGTGGTCGGGTGCTGCGCGTAGACAGCAGCGCCGACGATCGGGAGGCCCTTCTTTCCCTGGCTGGCTCCTGGCAGTGCCTGCCACTTGTTCCCGCGGGCGTCCCAGAGGTAACCTGCCTCGCTGTAGGTCTCAAAGTCAACATCCGGCCGGACGGTGGTGTGGCTCAGGCCGGCGGGGCGGCGCATGCCCGCGCGGAGTGGGGGTACCGGGATCATCGCGGCACCACCATGATCCGATGCTGCTCCAGCAGTTCGTCAGTCCAACCCACCGCGACGAACTGCAGGTACTTTGCGCCAGCGGACAACTCTGTGAGCCACGCATCCTTCGGGTGCGCGGGGGGCAACGGGTTGGTAGATACCGTGCGAGCGTACTGTTCCTCGCGAGCCTTCACCGCCTCCTCCCGTGCCTCGATGTCACGCTCCCGATTAGCCATTTCCATCTCGCGTTCCCCCACGCGCTCCTCTCGCGCCCACATTTCTTGGTCGGCCTTTTTCACACGCCGGTCCTCTTCGGCGCGTCTGGCCTCGAATTCTTTCGCTGGACGCTCTAGCTCTTCCAGTCGTTCACAAATATCGCGGAGACGAACCCTGATGTCCTGCCCAGGCTCTTCTAGGTGCAAGGCACGCTCCAACTGCTGTACTCGGTATTCCAATGCGCTTGTCATGTTCGTAGCATCAAATTGGTGGTTGAAAAGGCGCCGAAGCGCCTCGTTGGTGCGGTGGTCAGGCCGCCATCATCTTGTGCTCGATCAGCAGGGCGTCCGTCCAGCCGCCTGCGATGCACTGCTCGTAGGTGGCGCCCTGGGCCGCCGGCAGCATGACGCGGGCCGGGGCAGGGATCGGAGGCGGCATGCGGAACGCCGGAGCTGGCGGCGGCACGACCGCGGCGGCGGGCGGCATGACACTGCCCGTGGGCCGCGGGGTGACGCCGGCCGGCAGGGTTTGCGGTGGCGCCATGCGCGGATGCCAGAACTGCTTGCCGTGCCCGTCCTTGAGGTCGTAGGCCGCGCACAGCACCTCAGTGCTCGGGTGCTGTGCGTAGACCGCGGCGCCGACGATGGGGAGGCCCTTCTTTCCCTGGCTCGCCCCGGGCGGTGCCTGCCACTTGTTCGCAGCGGCGTCCCAGAGGTAGCCCGCCTCGCTGTAGGTCTCGAAGTCGACATCCGGCCGGACGGTGGTGTGGCTCAGGCCCGCTGGGCGGCGCATGCCGGCGCGGAGTGGGGGTGCTGGGACGGTCATCTGGTACACCTACCCTTAAAGCGTTTGAAGGAAGTTTTTCACTGCCTTCTGGTTTTCAGTCTTGTTGGCGTCGTATCTGCCTGCGCTGAACCAGAACGTGTCCCCCTGCAGGTAGTCCAGCCCAACGGGGTCGAGGTCGAACTGGCCCTCAAAGCCGTAGCACGAACAGTGGCCGCCGCTGAACTCAAAGTAACCGCCGGTACTCTTGCTGCGCAGCAGGAACCAAGATTCTGAGTCGCACCCAAAATCCCCGACGGACTCATACGCGACCACCACGTCGTACTCTTCCAGCTTTGTCGCTAGTGCCTCGCGGTCAGCCGCGCTAGGGCACCCGTAGTCAAAGCCGCACTTGTCCCCGGCATACTCCGCCGCAATGTGCTGCTTCACTTTTTCTTCGGTGAACCCTTCGAGGTCAGCTAAGTAGAGGTGTGTCATGTTTGTAGCATCAAATTGGTGACTGAAAAGGCGCCGAAGCGCCTCGTTGTTGCAAAAGAGATCAGGCGGCCATCAGGCCACGTTCGACCAGCAGGGCGTCCGTCCAGCCCGCGGCGATGCACTGCTCGTAGGTCGCGCCCTGGGCGGCCGGCAGCATGACGCGGGCCGGCGCGGGGATCGGGGGCGGCATGCGGAAGGCCGGAGCGGGCGGCGGGACCACTGCGGGTGCAGCGGCGGCCGGGATCGGCGGCATGGCGCTGCCGACTGGGCGCGGTGTCACACCGGCCGGCAGGGGCGTCGCGCCGAAGCCCGCTTCCTCCACGTTCTCACCCGCGCTGGAGACGATGCGGGCGTCCGTGGCGCGCAGGCACACCATGTCCGGATTGGTGTAGACACCAGGCTTCTTGGGCGAGTTGTTGAACTTCACCGAGCCGCGCACTTCGACCCAGTAGCCGGGCAGGATCTCGTCCTTCTCGATAGCCTCGACCACCTTGCCCGACACGGCGGAGTACAGCTTGGGGTTGGCCTGCTCGGTGCTGAAGCGAACGATCCAGCTCCCCTTGAAACCCTCCTTGTCGCAGGGGCGGTTGCCTTTCTGGTCGTAGTCGGTGCTGTCGCCGTCGCTGACCTTCCAGGAGAAGTCACGCTTGCGGTCCGCCAGGTTGTCGCCTGCCACGCCCTCGGCCCAGACGATCTGGCCCCACGGCGTCTGGTTCCAGTGGGTCTCGGTGCCTTTGGGGATGGCGACGGCGAGGTAGCAGCGGGTGCGCGGCTGGCCGGTGGTCTTGTCCAGCTCGGGCTGGCCGGTGGCGTCATTCTTGACGGGCTGACGGGCGTAGAGGGAGCCTTGAACGATGCGGCCAACAGGGAAAGTGAGTTTTTGCATGATTGGTAAGTTCGGTGAGTTGCGAAGTAGCGCCTTAGTTGCGCTGAACGAATAGTACAGGAAGTTTACTTGCCTAGCAAGTGGCGATACGAACGCCAGCCATTGAAATTTGCGAATTGCCCTTGCACGGCCTGCGCTTGGTGCTCGAAAGGACTCATGTGCGGCGGATTGGCGTCTTTCAGGCGGGCACAGAGCGCGAGGTCTTCCAACTCGCTGGTTCCGCGGCCATCGTGCGTCAAGTAGCTCACCCGTGCGCAGCGCGCTACCGAGGACGAGAGGTGGGAGACGGCTCGGCGCACGTAGGGCAGGTGCCAGTCTCCCCACTGAAGCGCAACCGGGGCACTGGCCTCCATCGCGACGCGGATATCCTGCGCCAGCGCGCGGATCTCCGGCTGGGCGTCCGGGTGGTCCCGCAGGGCCAGGAAGTTCTCCCACTCCGTCGCGGTGACGACGACCGAGATGAACTGCCACGGCTCCAAGAGACGGTTCGCCACCTGCTTGTGGAGGCCGAGCTTCATGGACGCCCACGCCGCGCCGCACATCGCCCGACCCGCTGCGCGCCAGAGCGCCTGGGCGGCGGTCAAACGCCAGCCGGTCAGCTCACCCCGCGCCTGCATGCCGGCCTGGTTCGCGCCCCAGTGCTCGGGGCCGGCGGGATCGTGCCAGACCTGCGCCAGCACTTTGCGCACCGGGATGGCGCGGGAACTGCTGGCGTTGCGGCTGAATACCCGGTGGGTCATAAATTCAGCGTGGACCGCGCGCCAGTAGCGCAGTTGCAGCGTGGTGATCCGCTGGCCTCCCGGGTTCATGCTGTCGGCGATGACACGGGCGCTCATTCTTGCACCCCCATCACGCGCAGAAGCTCCTCGCCCTTGCGGGAGAACCAGTGCGGCTGCGTCTCTCGCGGGTTCTCCGGGCTGGAGACGTTCTTGCCGAACGCCCGGCCCTTCTCCGTGACGGACCAAAAAGACTTGGTAGTCCCGCCGCTCGATGGCCGGGTGCGCTTTTCCAACAGCCCGCGCTCCTGCAGGATCAGGTTTCCGGCGCGTGTCGAGACGCCCACCCGGAAGCGCGCCATGAGCGCCGTAAGGCTCTCCGTCGGCTCGCTTGACGCCGTGGCGCTGCCGTCCGGGGCGTCGATCGCGTAGACAGGCGCCAGCGGCAGGAGGTGCGGGGCGGTGATTTCCAGCGCCTTGCGGGCCACGCCGAGACGGGCCGATCCTTCAAGCCGGAGCATCGTTGCCAGTGCGTCCGCGACCTGTAGGGCTTCAACAGAGGAGGACGCCGGGGCGGCGTACCGGCCGGTGCGGCGGATCGACGGGAGCACCTCTTCAAACACCCACCGCTCGAACTCCTGCGCGGCCGGCAGGTTGCTTGAAACGATCAGGCGCAGAACGTCGGGCTCGGTCAGGATGCGGGTCTCTTGCAGGCCGCCTGCGGTCGGAAGGGGGTAGCGGATCACGACCCCCTTGCAGTGGCGCCCGATGGCGTCTGACGGGTTCGCGTACCCGAGCCGCTCGGCGACATCCTTCCCGACAAAACCAGGTTCGCCGTTGGGCAGGGTGACGGTGCGAACGTCGGCGCCATTGAAGTTGAAGGTCGTGAGGCTCATGCCGCACCGCCTTCCGACTGGCGGACCAGCAGGTCTAATCGCGCGAGTGCGTTCCACGCGGCGTGGGCTGCGTGCCGAAGCTCGGTGTCTTTGTCCAGCTCGACGCCGCAGTGCTCGTCGAGCCAGTGGCGCAGCATTGCGTCGTCGTAGCGGTCAACCCCGTTCGGCACCAGCACCCATCCGTTCTCGGTGTACTTCTGGGCGCCGTAGGTGCCAACGCGAGCGACTTCCTTCAGCGCGCGGGCAAACCCACCCAGCACCAGGCCGGGGCGGATCTTGCCGGCGTCCAACTTGGCCCCCGGAGAGTGCGGGTCTTTTCCGTGCGGGTCGACCTCGGGTGCCGCGATCGGAGTGAAGCAGAACGCCACGATGTCACCGTCTGCGCCGATGAGGGACCAGCGGAGCCTGCCCGTGAGCTGGTCGGCGCCGCGCACGATGTTCCCGCGGCGGTATTTCACATCGAGGCGGTGGCCGGGGGGCACGGTGGGGACGCATGTGCCGTTGTTGGTGAGCCAACCCGGCTCAAGCGGCCCGACTGGCTCCAGAGGGCGGCTCATCCGCCCGATCTCGGTCTGTAGCGTGCTCATCAGAAAATTCCTTTCGCTTCGGGGTCGGCGCGCACCAGTTCGGGCGCGGTGGTGGGGCGGGAGGCCAGCAGGGAGATGACCTCGGGGGGCACGCCGGCCTTGCGGGCCTGCGTGGGTGTGACGGGCTTGGCTGGGCCGGCGGGCACGCCGAGCGCGAGCACCTGGTCGGCGGGGAGGCGCCACGCCTCACGGCCCGATTTCGACTGCATCTGCCAGCCCGGGATCTGGCCGCCGGACTGGAGGGTGTGGCGGGCCTGTTCCTGCAGTCCGGCGCGCACCGCGTCGAGGCGGGAGATGGCCGCGTCTACCAGCGCAAGCTCGGCGCCGACCGCTGCGGGCGTCAGGGCGATCGAGCTAGAGCCGCCGTTGGATAGGTCGATCGCTGCGCCGGCCACTTGGCGCAGCGCGGCGCAGGCGTGCCGCCCGTTGCAGTAGGTGCATTGCGGGCCGGTGGACGCCGGGGCGTTCGGCCGCAGTGCACGCTCGGCGGCATTGCGGAGGAAGTTGGTGTAGGCACGCAGTTCGCCGGCCGGGATCTTCCAGGTGCGCACCGGGTCGTGGCCATAGGCGCGCGGCTGGATGATCGTGAGATGCACCATGACGCGCTGCTCGACCAGGCCATCGATGTTCACCGCGTTGTCCAGCGCCAGCGCAGCGTAGTTGACGAGCTGCAGGTTCCCAATGTGCGGGACGTGGCGGTGGCCATACTTGAAGTCCAGCACGTAGAGGTTCAGGCCGTGCCAGCCCAGCAGGTCTGGGGTGCCGTGGTTCTCGCCGGCGGGAGCGATCCTCTTTCCACTCAGGTGACGCTCGACGTGCCACTCGGCGACGGGGAGGCTGCGGGCGTAGTCGGCGGCGAGCATCACCGCGTCGGCCATCTCCTCGGGCGCTTCGAGGTACGGGTTGACGCCGCCCATGATGGCGCGGGCCAGCAGTTCATGTGCCCGCGTGCCATCTTCGCTGGCGGAGGGGTCGCCGAGATCCGGATGCGTCTGCTGCATGGTGGGCCACGCCGCACACGCCGCCCAGTTGTCCGCCCCGGAAGGCGGCAGGAAAGCGTGTGCTTGGGTCATGC
>JBDKHE010000044.1:0-3587 GCA_039797805.1 Verrucomicrobiota bacterium | reverse complement strand
CGGCATCGGCCCGCGCGAGGGTGCTTGCGAGTGATTCGGATCCCACGCGCAGCTCCGCCCCCATCGAGAACCCGCAAGGCGCACTCGTCCTGTCGGTGTCGAGGCGCTGGACGAGGCGATCCAGGACGCCCTGCTCGGCCTGCGGAACAAGGATGAGGAACTCGTCCCCGCCCAGGCGGAGAAGCGAGTCCGCCGAACGGACACGATGCGACAGGAAGCGGGCCATGCCCTGCAGGACCTGGTCGCCGCGCTCGTGTCCGAGGGCGTCGTTGATGTCCTTGAACCCGTCCAGATCGAACGCGATGAGCGCCCAGCACTGGTCGCCGCTGGCATGTTCGAACTGTTCGAGGAAACGGCGATTGAAGCAGCCCGTCAGCGGGTCGCGAAGACTCTGCTCGCGCAGGGCCTCCGTCTGCTCAAGCTGCTCGGTGATGTCGACCGCGGTGCCGACGATGTTCTCGCCCAGGTCCTCCCTGGAAGGCATGCGGCTGATGACACGCCACTGGCGGTCGCGGCCCCTCCCGTCACGAACCGTGAGGATGGACTCGTCGAACCGTGACTCCGTCACCCGGCGCAGGTAGTCCGCCTGCACGGTCTTGCCCTCGGCGCCAAGGAAATCCGCCAGCGGGATGCCCTCGAGCTGTTCGGGCGACAACCCCAATGCCAGGGCCATCGACGGGTTGGCCTGGACGATCCTGCCCTTCGCATCGCACAGGAACACGTAGGCGGCGCTGAGCCGCATCACCTCCTGCATCTGCGAACGGCTCGCGCGCAGGTGGTTGTACGCCTGGCCCAAGGCCTTCCTGGAACGATGGTTCTGCAAGAAGAAGAAGACCAGGACCGTGATCGCCAACCCCGAGGCGATCATCACCGAGATGGTGAGGCGATTGGTGCGCTCCAACGCGACTTGGCGTTCCCGCGCGTGCGCCGATTCGGTTTCGAGCATCTTGATCTCGGCATCCTGCTTCATGCGCTCGATGCGCAGTTCGAATTCGGTGGCGGCGTTGTTGCGCTCCTGGGCGTCGAGCGTTGCTTCAAGCGAGAGCAGGCGTTCGACCCGCGGCTCGATCTCCGCTCGCGGTGCCGACAGCTGGAGTTTCAGCGGGACGACCTGGCGGAGCACGCGGCGCTCCTCCCGGTCGAGCCCGAGCCGTGCGAAACCGTCGTAGGCAAGGTCGAATTCCCGGCCTGCCTCGCGCAGCCGGCCTCGCTGCAGCTCGCCGTGGCCCAGCGCTTCCCTCGCCAGCGATTCGGTGTAGGTGTTGTCGCCCTCCTGGGCGAGCGCCAGGACCCGCTTCGCCTTGGCCTCGTGGGCGGCGAAGTCGCCTGTGGAGCGGGCGAGCCTGCTGCCCTCCAGCAGCACATCCGCGAACAGCTTCGGGTCATCGATCCGTTCAACCTGCAACTCCGCCCGATCCAGGGCGTGTCGTGCCTCCTTGAGCCGACCGAGTTCCGTATGAGCGCGCGCGAGGTTACGGAGCAGGCGGACTTGCATGGCCAGCCCCTTGCTGCCGGTCAGGGCCGCCAGGCCCTTCTCCGCGTATTCCACCGACGCGCCGTACTTGCCGATGGAATGGCTGAGGCTGGAGTAGTTGAGGTAGATGTCCGCGGACATTTCCGGCGAGCGGGTATCGCGCAACACCCATTGCGCCTTCGCCAGCAGGCCTTCACTGAGGCTGTAGTCCCGCGTCCGGCTGCGCCCCAGCGCTTCCGCGACCAGGCCCCGCGCATGCACGACGGGGTCTTCCGAGGCCTCCCCGGCCGCGGCGGCCGACACGCCCGCGCGGATCTGGCATTCCCAGTCCGCCAGGACCCGGCAGGCATTGGCTTCGGCGAGATGGAGCAACGCCGTGGTGCGCGGGTCCTTGGCCCTCTTCGCCGCCTCAAGCGCTGCCGGAATCTCGTCGAGGGCGGCCTTGGGCGACTGCAGCGCGAGGATCTCGAGGGGGTGCCTGGGAAGCGTGTCGATGTCGACGCTTGCGGCGGATTCCGCCTGGGCCAACACGGGCGGCGTGGCCGCGACGCCTCCAACAAGAAGGGCGAACAGGAGTGACATGCCGGGGCGATGGGTGCTCCGGTGTCGCATGGCTTCCCTCGATTCGTACCGACGCCCGAGACTACTCCGCTCCTCCACGTTTGGTAAGCCGCTGGAATGCGCGGCAGTCCAACCTGACGCCGCTTTCGGCGCGGGTCCAACGTGTCCCTTTTCGCCGTCGGCTATAGTCGCCGGGCACTCACGTGCCGACGGACCCGACATGACAGCAGGCATCCCCAACCGGCTGGTCCTGGCGCTGGCGCTCCTCACGAGCTGCAGCCACACGCCTGCGCCGCGCCCGATGGATTCCGCGCCAGACTTCACGCAGTCCGTGTTCCTCGAGGAGGTCGCCGAAACCACCGCGAACGCGAGCATCGGCGACCTGGATGGCGATGGCGACCCGGATATCGTGCTAGCGAAAGGTCGTCATTGGCCGCTGCATGACCTGGTGCTGCTGAACAGTGGCACGGGCGGATTCGATCAGCGTTATCCGCTGGATGCCAGTGCAGACCGGAGTTACACGACCGCGCTGGCAGACCTGGATGGCGATGGCGACCTGGACCTGGTGGTCGGCAACGACAAGCCGGACGAAAAGCGCATCCATTTCAACGACGGGCGCGGCCGCTTCCGTTCGGCGGGCACGTTCGGGACCGCGAGCTGGGCGACACGCAATGTGACGGTTGCCGACCTCAATGGCGACACCCGGCCGGACATCATCGTGGCCAACCGGGGTGGTCCCGAAAACCTCAGCAAGAATCATGTTTGCCTCAACGACGGCGGAGGACGCTTCCCCGCCTGCATCGTGCTTTCGGGCGACTCGGCGACGACGATTGCCGCGGCCGACTTCGACGGTAACGGCACGATCGACCTGATCGTCCCGCATCGGGACAACGGGCAAAGCTACATCTACCCGAACGATGGGACGGGCCGGTTCGGCACCCGGCAGCCGATCGGCCCGCGCGATGCCGCCACGCGCGCCGTCGCCGTGGGTGACCTCGACGGCAACGGCACGCCCGACCTGATCATGGGAGACGCCGCAAGCGGCGGCGTTCGCATCTACCTCAACGGGGGAACAGGCAATTTCGCCGAATCGATTCCCGCTGGCGACCAGACGGACCGCGTGTATGCGATTGCCACGGCCGACCTCAACGGCGACCGCAAGACCGACGTGGTGCTGGGCAACGAGAACACGCCCGGCGTCGTGCTCATCAACCGGGGCGACGGGCGCGGCTTCAAGCGCCTGCACTTCGGCGATGGCAGTGGCGCGGTGTATGGCCTCGCCATCGGTGACGCGAACGGCGATGGTTGTCCGGACATCGTGGCCGCGCGTTCAGAGGCGCGCAGCGCGCTGTACGTGAATTCCTGCCCACGGGGTAACAAAAACCGGCAAGAACCGGGGCGGAGGTAGTTGATCTTGCTTGACTACCTCCGTTCCGGTTTTTGGACACCTTTTTTGTCACATTCCGGCCGGTCAAGGCTTATTCTTGGAGGCGATGAACGGGTCCTCACCGCAGAGGTCATCCCCGCAGGGCGCCGGGCAGCATGCGCGTGG
>JBDKHE010000043.1:0-6316 GCA_039797805.1 Verrucomicrobiota bacterium | reverse complement strand
GGCTCCGGCGTGGCGGCCGCGGTGTCGCGGGCGGTGCAGCGGGCGCTGCATCAGGAACAGTTCAGCCGCGCCCAGTTCGTGGCCCGCCTGGTCCGGGCCACCATTTTGCTCGTGACCGTGGCCATCGTGCTGGTGCAGCTCAAGATTGCCGTGGCGATCGTGACGGGCGCCTTCCTGATCACGATCGGAGCCCTGGCTGTGAGCCTGGCCCTGGCCTTCGGCCTCGGCAGCCGGCGCGCGGTGGAGATGATGTGGGAGGAACGGTTCCGTCGCCGGGACGAGGAAAGGAAGAAAGACGCCGAGTAGGAGCGGCTGTCCGTCAGTAAAGGGACGTTATGGTGCCGGTGGCGGACGGTGCCTGACCCGGATCCCCGACCTAATCTTCCGGACCGTATTCGCTCTCGAAGCTGCCCAAGGCCTCCCGGGTGCCGACCAGCCACAGGCCGTCGCCGGCATGCAGGGTGATCTTGCCTTTGATCTCCCGGATCACGGCGCGGTTGCCGTCGGCCTGTTTCAGCAACACGGGATTGAGGTCAAACTCCTCGCGAAATTGGGCGAGATCGTAGGTCTTGCCGTCCAGTTTCGGCCCGAGCGTGGTCTCGGCGAGCAGGTAGGCGCCGGCGATCGGGTGCCGCTCGCCCTCGGCGTCGTCGCGGAGCCGTTCGGCCAGCCGGTAGGCCATGTCACGGATCGGCAGAATGACTTCGTCAGCGCCCAGTCGTTCCAGCACCTGGGCGTGCTTCAGGTCGAGAGCCCGGGCGACCACGTTCTTGGCCTGCATTTGCTTGAGCAGCAAGGTGGCCAGAATGCTGGCCTGCATGTTCTCGCCGATCGCAACCACCGTGACGTCGGCGGTGAGTGCGCCGGAGTCCTTCAGGGCCGTCTCGTCGTTGGCGTCCATTTCGATCGCGTGGAAACCGTCGGCCGCGAGGTCCTTCACGCGTTCCGCGTTGTCGTCGGCGATGACGACCTCGCAACCGAATTCACAGAGGCGGGTGGCCAGATGCACGCCGAAGCGGCCGCCACCGAGGATGAAGATGCGTTTTGCCATGGTAGGAAAGGGTCAGCCGAGGGAGACGTCCTCCTCGGGATAGCGAATATGCCAGGGGTGCACGGGCCGGGCCAGATAAACCGCCAGCACAAGCGGACCCACGCGTCCGAGGAACATCAGCAGCATGATGACGACCTTGCCCCCGCTGGTGAGCAGGGCGGTCACTCCGGTGCTGAGCCCCACGGTGCCAAAGGCGGAGACCGCCTCAAACATCAGGCCGAGCCACCCGTCGGACATGTTGGCGGCGGGATTCTGCAATTCCGTGATCATGAGGCAGCCGGTGCCGAGCATGACGGTCGCACCGGCCAGCATCAGGAGCATTAGCGCGATGCCCGAGGCGCGCGGGCTGATGCGCCGGTTGTGGATCTGGACGGTTTCCTGACGGAGCAGGGCGGCGCGGGCCGTGCCAAAGAGCACGGCGAGGGTGACGGTCTTGATGCCGCCGGCCATCGAGCCCGGGGAACCCCCGATGAACATCAGCACCATGCTAAAGAGCAGGGTGGCGGGTTGCATCATGGCCAGGTCCACGGTGTTGAATCCGGCGGTGCGCGTCATGACGGAGTGGAACGCGGCCCAGGAAAACTTGTTCGCGATCGACTGGCCGGCGAGGGTGTGATGCCACTCGAATAGCAGGGTCACGAGGGTGCCTGCCACGATCAAGATCAGGGAGACGTTGGCCGCGATCTTGGTCTGCAGCGCCATCCGTCCGCGCCGGCGGGTGTCGCGGCGCCAGAAATAGTAGTAGCGGAGGTTGATCAGGCTCAGCAGACCGATGCCGCCGGTGATGACCAGCAGGTCCATGATGCCGAGCAGCACGGCGTCGCCGCGCCACCGCACCAGACCCTCGGGAAAGATGGAAATGCCGGCGTTGCAGAAGCCGCTGATGGAATGAAACACCGCCTGCCACACCAGTTGCAGGGCATCGGCGTCGGGGTTGAGGGATTGCAGCCGCGTGTAGAGGCTGGTCGCCCCGGCCGCCTCGCACAGCGCGACCACCAGGCAGCTGTACCGGAAGAGCTCCGCCGGCTGGGCGCGTTGCAGCCGGCCGATGGTGGCGGCGACCGCGCTCTCATGGGCGAGAGACAGGCGGTCGCCGCTGAGCATCACGAGCGCCAGGCTGGCCGTCACGATGCCCAGGCCGCCGAGCTGGATCAGGGCCAGAATCACCACCTGGCCGAAACCGCTGAAGCTTTCGGCGACGTTGACGGTGCTCAAGCCGGTCACGCACACCGCGGAGGTGGAGAGGAAGAAGGAATCCACCCACTAGAGCGTGACGCCGGGGGCGTGGGCGATGGGCAGCATGAGGAGAGCCCCGCCCAGCGCGATGAGCGCGAGGAAACCCAGCGGCACCGGTCGCAGGTCGGGGTCACTCCGCTGCGGCTGGAATGCCGACAACCACTTGATGTTGGCGAAAGGGCGGTTGTTCACAGGGGGCCTGTGCTTACAAGCGGGGGCTTTTGCCGGTCCAGCTGCCCAGCGATCCTAGCACAAACCCGGCAAAGGCGCTGCTCACGGCGGTGAGCAAAATCACCAGGGCCTGCGAGAGGGTGAAGTGCCAGAACAGGAAGCGGATCGTGACGGCGCCGGCATTTTGCAGGCTGAAGAGCACGATCAGCAGGAGCACCATCAGGCCCAGCATGGTTTTGATTTTCATGGGGAAATCAATTGGCCGGGGGCAGCCCGACGGTCGCCGAAGGCTGGTCGCCCAGCGGGCCGCCGTTCGGGCTCACGGTCGGGGCGACCTCGGGTGACAGCGAAGTGACGATCTTGAAGAGGTCGGTGCGGCGATCCAGGCGCGGGGTGACCGTGCCGGCGCTGCGGGCCTGCGTGAGGTCGTCGAGGTCGACGTCGCAGATCAGCACCGTTTCCTCGTTCGCCTCGGACTCGGCGGCGATGCCATCCCGGGCAAAGGCGAAATCCGAGGGGGTGAAGACCGCGGATTGCGAGTACTGGATGTCCATGTTGGTCACGTCGGGCAGATTGCCGGTGTTGCCGGCCAACGCCACATAAACCTGATTCTCGATCGCGCGGGCCTGGGCGCAGTAGCGCACGCGCAGGTAACCCTGGCGGTTGTCGGTGCAGAACGGGACGAAGATGATCTCCGCGCCCTCGTCGGCGAGATGCCGCGCGGCCTCGGGGAATTCCACGTCGTAGCAGATCAACACGCCGATCTTGGCCTTGGGCGTCTCGATGGCAGAGAGCTCCCGGCCGCCGTTGATGCCCCACCAATTGCGTTCGTTGGGGGTGATGTGCAGTTTGTCCTGGCTCACGACCTGCCCGTTCGGGAGGCACACGTGGCAGCGGTTCACGAGGCGTTTGCCGTCCATGACCGGATGACTGCCGGCGATCAGCGTGATCCCGTATTTTTTGGCCAGCTTCGCCATGGTCTCGATGAACTTGTCGCTCAGCCCGGCGAGCTGGCGGATGCCCTCCAACGGGGTGCGGGCGTCGAGATGCGAGAGCAGTTGCACGGAGAAGAACTCGGGCAGGAGGACAAAGTCGGCCTCGTAGTCGGCCGCGACGTCGACGAAGTAGGCGACCTGCTTGGCAAAATCGGCAAAGGACTTCGTCTTGCGCATCTGATATTGCACGCAGGCGATGCGGACCTTGCGCTGGCCGCCGCTGGCCGGCTTGTAGTCGGGATTCAGCCATTCGATCAGGCTGGCGTGGTTCAGGCTGTGCGGATCGCGCAGGTAGTTCTTCATGACGCCGCGCAAGACGAAGCCCTCGCGCAACTGGAAACTGAGCACGAGGTCGCGCAACTCGCCGTCGGCGACGCGCTGGGCATATTCCTCGGCCGACATCTTGTCGGCGTGATCCTGGTAGTTCCAGAGACGGCCGCCGGCGAGGATGCGGCGTTTGTTCAGGCGGCGGCAAAGCTGGCGACGGCCCTCGTAGAGCGCGGCCCCGGCGCCGAGCCCCCGGGCATCGGGATGCACGTAGACATCGGCTCCGTAAAGCGTGTCGGCACTCGGTTCATGCGAGGTGAAGTAACCGCTGTCCGTGATGCCGGACCAGGTGTGGTGGCGCAACGGATCAGGCCCGAGGTTGACGAGCAAAGACGAGGCGGCCCCGATGAGGCGGCCCTTGTGTTCTGCGACCAATTGGCCCTGCGGAAAGATCCGCTGGTGGCTCAGCAGGTGGGCTTCACCCCACACGATATTTTCCTGGGCGAGGGTCGGATACGCCGCGCGGTTGAGCTCAATCAAATGGGGAATGTCGGCCCGCGTGGCCTGACGGATGAGAACGGAAGCTTTTGGCTTGGGCATGGTTAAATCCTACCAGCTCCCATCGCGGAAGGGAAGGCCTGCGCCAGAATTTCCTGCAAAAATCTTGCCTAGGCTCCGGTCGGCGGCGGGCGCAGATGCACGACACGCTGCGGGAAGGGGATCTCAATGTTGTTTAGTCGCAGCGCCTTTTCTATCGCGAAATTGAGCTCGCTCCGGAAACGCCGCGGATTGTGCGCGCGGTTCGTCGTCTACACAGCGAGTTCAAAGTTCAGGGAGCTGTCCCCGAAGCTGTCGAAGAAGACCGCGGTGGCGGGTTCCTTGAGGATGTCGGGATGATTGTTCGCCACGTCGGTCAGCACCTTGCGGACTTTCTCCGGATCGGTGCCGTAGGCCACCCCGACCGGCAGGCGGAGGCGCACGCGGGGATCGCTGTGACTCCAGTTGGTGACGGTGCTGGTGACCAGGTCGGAGTTTGGCACGATGATGGAGATGTTGTCGTTCGTCACCACCGTGGTGCTGCGCAGGTTGATCTGTTTCACCTGACCGGCGACGCCGGCCACCTCGATCCGGTCGCCGATCGAGACGGGCCGCTCCGCCAGCAAGATGATGCCGCTGACGAAATTGCTGACGATGTTTTGGAGGCCGAAACCGAGACCGATGCCGAGGGCGCCGGCGATCACCGCGAGCGAACTCAGGTCGATGCCGTTCACGAGCAGGGCGATGTAGGTGCCCAAGATCAGGAAGAGATAACCGAAGATCCGGCTGATGGCGAAACGCAGGCCGGGGTCGAAGCGGGTGCGGGCCAGCAGGCGCTGGATCACCAGGCGCCGCAGCAGGCTGTTGCAGACGACGAGGCCGATCACCCAGCCCATGATCTTCAACAACAGCAGCGGGGTGAAGGCGGCGTTGCCCATCTTGACCAGCGGAAAATCCAGCCAGGAGGTGAGATCAAACTCGGCGAGCACGTAGGCGACAGGCAAGGCGGGCAAGATCATGGGGAGAGGGTGGGTTGGCCGGCTTCGTTCACTGAGTAAGCAGGAGTGGCCCCGTCTTGCGACGCAACAAATGCGCCCATCCGGGAGGCGCGCTGCAAGGCGTTCGCCGGCGTTTCCCGGTGCAGCAGCAGGCCCGCGAGCAGGCCGGCCGTGAAGGCGTCGCCCGCTCCCACCGTATCCCGCACGGTCACGGAAGGGGTGGGCGCCGGGTGCCACGTGTCCTCAGCCAGAATACCCGCGCCCTTTTCGCCGGCGGTGATGCAGACCAGCGCGCAACCGCAGTCCCGGGCCAGGCTGCGGGCATGGTCCTCATCGCGACCTTCCCCGGGCCGGGCATGGTTCAACCGGGCGGCTTCGTCGGAGTTGAGTTTCAGGAGCGAGGCGCGTCGCGCACAATCGCGCACAAACTCAATGTCGTCGTGGGGTGCGCGCAGATTGACATCCAGCACGCGCAGCGCTCCCGCGGGCAGCACGGCCAGCAGCCGGTCGAGGGAGGCCCGGTTGACGGCGGAGCGCTGGGCAAGGGTGCCGAACACCAGCGCGCCGGCGCCGAAGACCGCGCGGGTGCTGTCTTCGCCCGGGATGATCTGGTCCCAGGCGACCTCCGTCGCGATTTCGTAGTGCGCGCTGCCGGCCGCATCGAGGAGGGCGCGGACGTAGCCGGTCGGCAACCCGAGGCGACGCGAGACCCCGGTCGTGTCCAGACCCCAGTCTTTCATGCGCCGCAGCAAATCGTCCCCCAGCAGATCCTGGCCGACGGCGCTGACCAGGTGCGCCTGCAGGCCGAGGCGGTGCAGGTGGTACGCGACATTGAACGGGGCGCCGCCCGGGAACGCCCCGCGTGGGAGGAAATCCCAGAGGGTCTCCCCGAAGCAGGCGACGATGGGCGCGGGCTCATTCATGTTCGGAAGGCCCCAGACCGGCGCCGACTTCATGGCAGGCGCGGAGGAACGAGGCCGCGCTCCAGGCCTGGAAGGCCTTGCCCATCGGCCGGCCGGTCTGGCCGTGGGCCCATTCGTTGAATTCCCATTCCTGGTCAC
>JBDKHE010000042.1:0-3568 GCA_039797805.1 Verrucomicrobiota bacterium | reverse complement strand
CGGCGACAGGACCGCCCGTTTCCATGGTCGACTGGGGACCGCTGAGGCTGAAGACCTCACCCAGTTTGCAGCCTGACAGGAGCATCAGGGTAAGACCGGTGGCAAGTGCCGCGGAGAGACGCGAGAATTGACGTAAAACGAAGCGTGGACGGGTCATGTGTGACAAGGGAGGCGCCAGGGAAAAGGCTGTGCCAAGAATATATCTCGCCAGAGTTCGGAATTTCTCAGGCCATTTCAACTACAAAACCGAAAGAAATCCCGCTGAATTTTCAGCCCGGCCAAAACAGCCCCGCACTGTCAGCAGATGTCAGGAATTCTGCTTTGTGCGTTTGCATAGTTCGGGCGCCTGTGCTTGTTTTCTGCTCCATGAATAAATCTCTCCTTGTTTCCCTGATCGCCGGTGGGTTGCTGCTCGCCGGTTGCGGTAAGAAAGATGAGGCGGCCGCTCCGGCGACCGCTTCCGCGACCAGCGCCGCTGCTCCGGCCGCTGCGGCCCAGGCCGTGGTTGAGCTCACGGCCAATGACAGCATGAAGTTCAACCTGACGCGCTTCGAGGTAAATGCCGGTCAAGAAGTTAAGCTCACTTTGACCAATCTCGGCACGATGCCCAAGGTCGCCATGGGCCACAATGTCGTGATCCTCAAGAAGGACGCCGATGCCAAAGCCTTCGTGGACGCCGCGGTGGCCGCGCAGGCGACGGATTATGTGCCTGCCGCCAAGGCCGACCAAGTCATCGCCCATACCAAGCTGCTCGGACCCAAGCAGAGCGACGAGATTACCTTCAAGGCCCCGATGGAGCCGGGTGAATACGCATTCCTCTGCTCTTTCCCGGCCCATTACCTGACGGGCATGAAGGGCGTGATGGTGGTGAAGTAAGGCGCGCTTCAAGCGAGTCAGCTCGCAGCCAAATTCAAGCCGGGCCTTCGCCCGGCTTTTTCTTTGCCCCGATCCGAACCGACAGGCGTGCTCGCGCTTCGGCGGCTTGGTCAGATCGGCGGCCCCAACTGTCGCACCGATGGGGCGTCCCCATGCTCCACGCTTGCCCCCGCATTACGCACACCGCAAGGGAACGCCTTCTTCATCAAAGCGGGGCCGTCGCTGCGCTGTTCCGGCGCAAAAAGTGCCGGGTTTGTTCCGGGCAGACCACTCAAGCCGGGCCCGCGGCCGGCCACCACTGGTACAGGAAAAAGTACACGAGCACACCGGTCACGGAGACATAAAGCCAGATGGGAAACGTGAAACGGGCCCAGCGCTTGTGGCTCTCGAAATCACCCTTGATGGCAAAGAGGAACGTGCGGGGCACCAGGTAGGCGATGGCGATCGCGAGGATGATATGCGTCAGCAGCATCAGATAGTAGAACGCGCGCAGCGCCGGGCTCTCGGCGCCGAAGGGAGTGTGTACACCGCGGACCAGAACCTTGTGGGTTACGTAGCCGACGAGGAAAAGGGCCGAGACCACGCCGGCAGTGAGCATCACGGCGCGGTGGGTGTCGCGTTTGCCCTGCTTGATCAGAATGAAACCGGCGGTGATCAACACCGTGGCGGTGGCGTTCAGGGCGGCATTCAGGGTGGGGATGTCTTGGACGGTCATGAGCGGAGGTGGTCTTTGCGGATGAGTTTGAGTCCGGCGCAATCGGCGGAATTTCAGGCGATCCGCAGCGACTGCGCGGATGGTATCACAGTTTGAAAATCATCCGGTCGGCGACAAGTGCCGCGAGGAGCATGGGTAGGTAGGCGATCGAAATGAGGAAAACCCGACGGGCCACGGTTTCGCGCTTGGCCGGGTCCATGAAATGAAAGGCGGCGCGCAGGAACCACAGCCCGAGCAATGCGGCGATCGTGCCGTAGTACCACGTGCAATAGCCGAGCAGCGTGGGCATGAGACTGGACGCCACGAGGAGCACGGTCCAGATCAGGGTCCAGCGCGAGACCTTGTTGCCGCTGGGATCGACGACGGAAAGCATCGGCATGCCGGCGGCGGCGTAATCCTTCCGGTAGGTCCAAGCGAGGGCGAAGAAGTGCGGCATCTGCCAGCAGAACATGATCGCGAACAGCGACCAGCCGATGACGGGGTTGGAGCGGCCGGCCGCGGCCCAGCCGATCATGGGCGGAAGCGCGCCGCTGATGGCGCCAAGCTCGGTGTTCCAACGCGACCAGCGTTTGGCCGGCGTATAGATTGCCAGGTAGGCGACGATGGTCGCAAGGGCGAGAAAGGCGGAGAGACCGTTCACCAGTTTGAAGAGCACACCGAGTCCGGCGATGCACAACGCCCACCCGACGATGAAGGCCGAGCCCGGGGCGATGATGCCGGCGGGAATCGGCCGGCCGGCCGTGCGCTGCATCTTGGCGTCGGTGTCGCCCTCCATCCACATGTTCAACGCGGCCACGCCGCCCGCGCACAGCGCGGTGCCGAGCATTACCAGCATGGTCCGCTTCCAGTCCCAATACGAGTAGGGCACGGCGGCGAGGTAGCCGACGATCGCCGTGATGACCGACATGAAGCTCAGCCGCGGCTTCGTCAGTTCGAGGTAATGCCGCCAGGAAGCACTTTCGGCGGAGGTCTGGGGCTGGGGTTCGGCTCGGGTCATGCTTTGTCCGCTTCGACCGAATCACGCCGGGTCAGGAAAACCACCATAAAAGTGGTGGCGAGCGTCAGGGCCCCGGTTACCACGTGGCCGGTGGTCATGAGCACGCTGCGGCCGGTCCAGATGATCTGGGCCCCGAGGATGATCTGCACCGCCACCAGCGCGACGAGCAGCAGGCTGGCGCCGCGCACGAGCGGGTGCAGGGATTTTTCCCGCCAGAGAAAATGTCCGTAGACGGCCACCCCGATTCCAATGAGCGCAGCGAGCACGCGATGCGCGAACTGCAGGGCGACCCGGTAGTCCCAGTGGGCCGGCAACAGGGCGCCGTCCGGGGTGGAAAGCGGAAAGGTGGGGATGGCCATGCCCGCGAGGTTGTGGCGCATCGTGACCGCGACGGCGAGTTGCAGAAAGAGGAGCACCGTGCAGCCCCAGCCCAACAGGCGCACGCGTGGCCCGGCTCTGCCGAGGGTGTCTTCCACCCAAGGGCGGGACAGGCCGGCGACGATGGCGAACAACACACAGACGTACACTTGGGCAAGCATGCCGTGGGGCAGGCGCAGCATCTGGCCAACCGTCATGTCAAACCCCGGCACCCCGATCGAGTCGAGGAGCACGCGTTTGCCGCCGATCAGGCCCTGCACGATCACGATACCCAGCGCCCACCAGCCGAGGCGGCGCAACCAGCGGCGCTCTTCGCGCAAGTGCAACCAGATCGCCAAGGCAATGGTGACAAGCCCCATCACGGCGCCGGACAGCCGGTGGCTGTGCTCGGCGAATTTGTCGATCTCGGTCAGCCAGCCGTGAGGGTTCACCGACCCGTTGGACAGCGGCCAGTCGGGGAAAGCCATGCCCGCCCCGATGGTCGTGGTGAGCGCGCCCAGCGCAACCAGGACGAAGACCCACAGGCTGCCAAGTGCGGCGAACCAGGCGAGGGCGGGTTTGTAGGCGGGAGAGCGTGACATCGTTGGGACGGGACGTGGAAT
>JBDKHE010000041.1:0-4734 GCA_039797805.1 Verrucomicrobiota bacterium | reverse complement strand
TCACAGCTTCTTGATCATGATCTTCGAGTTCCGGCCGCTTTCCTCGTAGGATTTGAGGCGGGACTCGGGCAGCACGGTCTTGTCGGCATCGTCGAAGCCGCAGACCGAGGTGAAGAAACTGTAGGCCTGGGTCGAGAGGGCGACGACCGACTTGGCGCCGCGGGCGGCCGCCTGCAGGCAGGCGAATTCCACCATCTTCAGGCCGATGCCGCGGTTGTGATAGAAGGGCATCACGTAGAGCGCGCCGATTTCCGCCATCGACGGTTTGTCGGGGTAGATCCGCAGGGAGATGCAGGCCGTGAGATTCTCGTCGATCTCGAAGACGTAGTAACTGTCGATGTTCTTCTCGATCGACTGCTGCGTGCGGGACACCAGTTCCTCGCGCTTGATGCCGGAGCGGGTGAGGTTATAGATGGCGCGGACGTCGCGGCGGTTGGCTTTGCGGATCTGCTGGTATTCGTTGCCGTAAATGAGCGTGCCGACGCCCTCGTTGGAGAACACCTCGGCCAGCAGGCCGTCGAGCTCGCGGCCGTCGAGGAGATGGATGCGGGGCGTACCGGTGTCGATCGCCTTCAATGCATGCGCCGCCTTGCTGCGCATGGGTTCGTTGATGGAATCGGGTTTGGTCTCGAGGACCTTGCGCAGCTGGTCGGCCGGGATGTCGTGCTGGAGCACGCCGTTGATCTCCAGTCCGAGACAGGGGGAGAAATAGACGACCTTCGTGGCCTGCAATGCTTCCGCCAGCTCCGCGGCCAGCAGGTCGGAGTTCACGCGGAGCGGTTTGCCGTCGCGGTCGAAGCCGATGGGATTGACCACCGGCACGACGCCGGAAGTGATAAGCTGCTGGATGAAATCCCGGTCGACGCGGTCGACGCGCCCGGTGAATTGGTGGTCCACGCCGCGCAAGATGCCGAGCGGCATGGCGCGGATGGCATTGGTCAGGGCGGCCTTCAGGCCGTTGACGGTGAGACCCTCGATCACGAGATGAGTGACCCGGGAGGAGGCGCGGATCGCGAGGTCGAGCGTGGCGGCGTCGGCCACGCCGGTGCCGGCGGAGTCGGTGATCGGGATGTTGCGGATCCGCGCAAGCTCGGTGATCTGCTGGCCGATGCCGTGAACGAGCACGACCTTGATGCCGAGCGAGTGGAGCACGGCGACATCGGTGATCAGGTTGTCGAAATTGTCGTCGGCGACGATGCTGCCATCGAGGGCGATGATGAAGATCTGTCCCTGGAAACGCGGGACATACTTCAGGATGCCACGCAGGTCGGTCGGTTTGATGTTGGAGCCGTTGCTCATCAGTGGTGTGCGTTAATCAGGCATCTGGCGCGGCACGTCAATGGGGATTCATGGCAGAAAATGCCGGGTAAATCCCGATCGCCAAAATTCCAAACTTCCAAAAACCAATTCCGAACGAAAAACCGAACGGCCGGAAGGAGGGCGCCGCAGGGTTTTTCAACGAAAGCTTCCTTTTGATTGCTCCGTTTTTTTGGCCTTTGGGAATCGAGCGTTTGGAATTTCCTGCGCTGCAGGGCTTCACTTCACCGTGAAGCTCCATGCGGCCGCGGGTCCCTGGGCGACGATCTTGATCGTGTAGCGGCCGGGGGGGAGTCCGGTGGTCGGGAAGGTGGCGGCGTAGGTGGAGTCGTTCCAACGGCTCATCAGTTCCTTGCCGGGCAGCTTCTCGATCGAGGGGACGAGCACCAACTCATGGTCGTGCTGATAGAGGGTCAAATCACCCACCTGGCCCTTCAGATCGGCGAGGCTGGCGGTGAAATACAGGCTGTAGGCCTGGCCATGGCTGACGGTTTGCGGGGCGGTGACCGAATCGATCGTGGAGACGAGCAGGGGTTTCTCGGCGAAGTGTGGGGCGAAGTCCAGGCCGAGCCCGACGGCGGCGCGGGTGACGGGGGCAGGGGCGGTGTCGCTGCCGGGCTTCTCCACCGGCCGGCGGGTGTCAACGGGGACCTTGTGCCAGCCGGCGGCAAGGAGCCGCGTGGTGGTGGCCCGGTCCTGGGCGTCCTGATAGGGCCGGTAGCCGCGGCCCGGTTTGCGGAAGTAAAAATTGACCGCCGTGTAGCCGACCACAAAGACGATGATCGCCACGATGATCCACTTCATGGACCACGGTTTGGGGGTGGGGCGGTGAGCGCTCATTTTTGCTGTTATCGCGGGCCGGGTGGAGGGAGCGCAATTACAATTGCGCCGCCCCGGCCGAGTTGTTCTCGTGCGTCTCACATGAAGTATTGGTCGCAGACATTCATCCCCACTCTCAAGGAAAGCCCCGCTGACGCGGAAATCGCCTCCCACAAGCTCCTGCTCCGGGCCGGACTGGTCCGGAAACTCGGCGGCGGTCTCTACACGTTCATGCCCGCCGGCCTGAAGGTCATGCAGAAGATCAGCCAGCTCTGCCGGGAGGAGATGGACCGGGAAGGGGCCATCGAGCTCGCCATGCCCTTCATCCATCCGTCGGAGAACTGGCAGGAGGGTCCGCGTTGGGCCGCGGCGCGGGAGATCATGTACCGCGTCGACCACGCCGGCGCCGGCAAGGGTCGCAGCAAGGAGCCGGAATTCGTGCTCGGGCCGACGCACGAGGAGATCATCACGCCGCTGGTGAAATCCGAGATCACGAGCTATCGCGACCTGCCCAAGAATTTCTACCAGATCGGCACCAAGTTCCGTAACGAGATCCGCCCCCGCTACGGCCTGATGCGTGCGCGCGAGTTTGTCATGAAGGACGCCTACAGCTTTGACGCGACCGACGAGGGCGCGATCGAGAGCTACGGCAAGATGAAGCGCGCCTACACGGCCTTCTTTGCGCGGTGCGGGCTCAAGACCATCCCGGTCGAGGCCGACACCGGCGTGATGGGGGGCAGCTTTTCCCACGAGTTCATGGTGCCGGCGCCGGTTGGCGACGATGACATCGTGTACTGCGACGAGAGCGGTTACAGCGCCAATCGCGAAAAGGCGACGAGCGGCATCGTGCCGAAGGATCTGGCCGAAGCCGCCCCCGCGGGCGCCTTGGAGGAGTTTGCGACCCCCGGCGTGGTTACCATTGCCGCGCTGGCCGCCGCGCCGTATGCGGTCGCGGCCGACCGGCAGTTCAAGACCCTTGTCTACATGGGTGACGGCAAACCGTTCCTCGTGATCCTGCGCGGTTGCGATGACCTGGAAGAGGCCAAGCTTGGCGGACTCGGATTCCAACTCTGGCGCGCCGCCACGCCCGAGGAGATTGAACCGGTGCTCGGCGCCAAGCCCGGCAGTCTCGGTGCGGTCAAGGGCACGATCAAGAATCCCGACGCGCTGGCCGGCATCTTCGCTGATCACGCCATCCGCCTCATCGGCAACGGCACGACCGGGGCCAACAAGGACGGTTTCCATCTGCGGAACGTCAATGTCGGGCGCGATCTCGCCATCACGAAGTTTGGCGACTTCCGCACCGTGCGTGCCGGCGAGCCGTGTCCGAAATCGGGTCAGCCGCTCAAGATCGCCCGCGCCATCGAGGTCGGTCACATTTTCAAGCTCGGCACCAAGTATTCCGAGAAGTTCGGCGCGGTGTACACCGACGACCAGAAGCAGTCGCACCTGATGGTCATGGGCTGCTACGGCATCGGCATCAGCCGCACGCTGCAGGCCGTGATCGAGCAGAGCAACGACGCCGACGGCATCGTCTGGCCGTGGCAGGTTGCCCCATGGCAGGTCCTGGTGGTCAACCTGGATCCGCAGGACGCCGCTGCGAGCGACCTCTGCAAGAAGCTGGCCCTCGCCGCCGAATCGGCCGGAGCGGACGTGCTCGTCGACGACCGCGCCGAGCGCCCCGGGGTGAAGTTCAAGGACGCCGATCTCATCGGCATCCCGTTGCGCCTCACCGTGGGCGGCAAGGGGCTCAAGGAAGGCATCTTCGAAATGAAGTGGCGCACCGCCAAGGAAGTGCGCAAGATCGCCATCGCCGAGGCGGAAACCACGGTCACCCAGGCCGTCCGCGAAGCCGCCAGCAAAGCATGAACCAACCCAGCGCGCAGACCCTCCATCGTTTCGTCCTCGCGGACGGATCATCGGGTCTGCTCCTGTTCCCCGTTGTCCGGGTCTCGCCCGCCGGCGTGACCCGACCGGGCACCAAGCCGGTGCCGGCTCCGGACACGCAGGTGCAGCTGGCGGATTCGTGGCGGGTGGTCCTGCTCAACGACCCGGTAAACCGCATGTCCTATGTCGTGATGGTCCTGCGGCGCGTTCTGGGTTTTGACGAACCGCTCGCCCGCCAGCACATGCTTGCGGTGCACGAGCGGGGACGGTCGGTCGTCTGGACCGGCATCCGTGAGCAAGCGGAAGCCTACATGTTCGCGTTGCACCAATGGCACCTCACGGCCATCATCCAGCCCGATGAAGCAGGTTGAGGTCAAATTGAACATCGGGGCGGTCGCTCCGCTGCTGGATGTCATCAAGGAAGCGGCCGACGACCTGCGCGACACGCTGGCGATCAAGGCGGCGTTTCCCGAGGAGGACGCTGATTTCAACGAGACCTGGACCCAGGATCTGATGGCCGGGCAGAACAGCGACGTGCGCGAACTGCTCGGGTTGTTTGACTCCGAGTTCTTCACCGACGGCGCGATTTCGATCGATTCGAACAACTGCGACTCGTTGCTGCGCGGATGCTCGGCACTCCGTCTGCGGATCCTGGACCGCTGGCTGAGGGAGGTGTCCCTGGAGGTGATCGAGGACGAGGATGCGGACGTG
>JBDKHE010000040.1:0-2903 GCA_039797805.1 Verrucomicrobiota bacterium | reverse complement strand
ATCCAGGATGCGGCCACCACGGTTGATGGCGGTCTGAGAAATTCTCCCCGTGACTATGCATTGTTGAAGGTGCGCGCGGAGATCGCTGAACGCGCGGGGAATCCGTTGGCCGCGATTCTTTGTCTGAACGCCGCGACCTTTTCGTCGGGCGGCAAGATTAACGCCGGTCAACCGCCGCCGGAGGAGATTGAGCTGCGGATTCGAATTGAAAAATCGCGTCGGGCGATCGTTGCCTCGGCCCTGCCTCCGCCGGCGTGGACCTGGCCGCCCCTAGAGGTTCTTCAGGTGCTTTCGGACGAGGCAAGGAAGTCGGGATTTGTTACGGCGCTGCCGCTGGAGCCCGCCAAGGCGGCGCGCGGCGAGCCTGCGGCGCCGAGCGTTGGGGCGATTCCGCCCGCGCCGCCGGTCCGTTCCGAGCCCATGTCCGCCAGTCCAAGCGCACTCTCTTCGGCGGCAGCCGTCACGCCTCCAGCTGCCTCCACACCGGAGCCCGGCGAACTCGTACCGGTCGCGGAATTGATTGATGCCACGATCATCGCCGACACGGCCGGACAATGGGCGGCGAGCGCGGTGGCGAGTTCGCAATACAGTTCTCCGGGGTATGCAGCCGCACAGGCCACCGGCGCGCCGAATATTCCGCTCGGTATGGCTGGGGACAACAAGGATGCCTGGTGTCCGGGCAAGAAGGATATTGGCGAGGAATGGCTTGAGTTGACCTTTGCCCAGCCGGTGCATGCCACCGCGGTGCGGGTGCGCCAGAACAACGCGCCGGGAGCCATCGCGAAGGTGGAACTCATCGAGCCCGACGGTACGCCCCATCTCGCTTGGGAAGGGGTTGATCCTTTCGTGCCTCCGGCAATCCGGGAGATCGCCTGGTTCGCGGTGCGGGTGCCGAAGACCAGCTACCTGGTTGCCAAAGTGAAGGTGACGCTGAAGCTGCCGACCGTACCGGGTTGGAAACAAATCGATGCTGTGCAACTGGTGGGCGAGGGCACCTGACGAGGCCGGTGATCAGCGCAGCGGTTTTTTGCAAGCAGGGCGCTGGCGCGGACAGCAAGGTGCTTGGCTGAAACGCTTTCGACTGCCGGAAATGATTTTCTCCCCGACGAATCCGGCTATGCCGGAGAAAGCCGTTGACGAATCACCCGCGGTGGACGGAATACAGCTTTTTATTGCCGTGACGCGCCACCTTTTCCCATCGCCCAGCCCACTTATCGCGGTCGGGGTCAGTGTGGGCGGGGGATGGCACCAAATGACCGTTGTCCCGAGTGATCGAAGGAAGCAGCCATGAGCGAATTCATCTCCCACGAGTGCGGTATTGCGCTGGTGCGGCTCAAAAAGCCGCTCGCCTATTATCAGGAGAAATACGGGACGCCCCTGTGGGGATTCAACCAGCTGTTCCTCCTCATGGAGAAGCAGCACAACCGCGGGCAGGACGGTGCCGGGGTGGCCTGTGTGAAGTTTGATGTGCCGGCCGGCGACCCGTACATGTTCCGCGAGCGCAACGTGGAGACGAACCCGCTCGACAAGATCTTCCAGTCCCTGCTCGGCCGCTACAACGAATTGGTCACGGCCGGTGCCGTGCACCCGGAGTTTCCCGAAACGGCCAAGCGCAACTTCGATTTCTGTGGGGAGCTCTACCTCGGCCATCTGCGTTATGGCACCTCGGGTGGCTACAACCTGAGCTCCTGCCATCCCTTTTTCCGGCGCAGCTCCTGGCCGACGCGCAACCTGATGCTCGCGGGCAATTTCAATCTGACGAATACCGCCGAGCTGAACAACAGCCTCATCGCGATCGGCCAGCATCCCATTTTCGCGACCGATACGCAGGCCATCCTCGAGCGGATCGGTTTCTGCCTCGATGACGAACACGAGCGGCTCTACCGGCTGTATCGCGGGGAAAGCCTCAGCGGCACGGAGATCACCCATCGCATCAACGCCGAGTTGGATGCAGCGCGGGTGCTGCGCACGGCGGCGGCCAATTGGGACGGCGGGTATGCGCTGGTCGGAGTGGTGGGCAACGGCGATGCGTTCGTGGCCCGCGATCCTTCCGGGATCCGCCCCTGCCACTGGTTTGAGAACGACGAGGTGGTGGCCTTCGCTTCCGAGCGCGCGCCGCTTTGCACTGTGTTTGATCTGGAGGCGGGCGAGGTCAACGAAGTCGACCCCGGCTGCGCAGTCATCATGAAGAAGTCGGGCCGCGTGATGGTCGAGCGCATCACCGCGGAACTGCCCAAGACCCAGTGCACCTTCGAGCGCATCTACTTCTCCCGTGGCAACGACGCCGACATCTACCGGGAGCGCAAGGCGCTCGGGGCCGGCCTGGCCGACCAGATTCATGCCTCGATCGGCGGAGACCTGGAGAATTCGGTCTTCAGCTTCATTCCGAACACCGCCGAGGTGGCCTATTTCGGCCTCATGAGCGAACTCCGCTTCCGGCGCCGGGCCGAGGTGAAGCAGACGCTGCTCGAGGCGGCCCGGAAAGGCACGATCACCGAGGCCCTCGTGGACGACCTGATCCTCAACAACTGGCCGCGCGGGGAGAAGCTGGTGACGAAGGACGTGAAGCTCCGCACCTTCATCAGCCAGGAGAAGTCCCGCAACAACCTCGCTTCGCTCGTCTACGACGTCACCTACGGTGTGGTTGCACCCAAGGACCACCTGGTGTGCGTGGATGATTCGATTGTGCGCGGCACCACGCTGCGCCGTTCGATTTTGCGGATCCTGAAGCGGCTCAACCCAAAGAAGATCGTCATCGCCTCGACGGCCCCGCAGATCCGCTACCCTGATTGCTACGGCATCGACATGTCCGAGATCGGCAAGTTCATCGCCTTCGAGGCGGCCATCTCCCTGCTCAGGGATCGGGGTCAGGCTGGCCTGATCGACGAAGTTTACCGGCTCTG
>JBDKHE010000039.1:0-4926 GCA_039797805.1 Verrucomicrobiota bacterium | reverse complement strand
TCGAGCGCGTCCCGCAGCATTTCCAGCGCGATGTTGGACATGCGCGGCAGGTCGGCGTACAGCTCGACTTTGGGCTCGATGGCGAGCTTGCGGGCCCGCCGGGCGATGCTCGTCGCCTCGTCGCCCACGCGCTCCAGATCGTGCGAGGCCTTCATGCCCACCACCACGAGGCGGAGCTCGGAGGCCACCGGGCCGCGCAGCGTCATGTAGCGGATGGCCTCCTCGTCGATCTTCACCTCCAGCTTGTCGATCTCATCGTCCGCGACAATGACCTTGTCGGCCAAGGCCAGGTCGGACTCGGTGAGCGACCGCATCGCCAGGCGGGCCAGATCGATGGAACGCTCGCCCATCTGCAGCAAATTGGAACGAAAGCTTTCCAGCTCGGAATCGAAGAAACGTTTCATAGGGAAAAATCACAAACGCCAGAGGTCGAAAGGCCAGAGTATGACCAGGAGCAACGGTATGGCTTCATGCAGGATTGTTTTGAGGACTTGGCCTTGGGGATTTGGGATTTCCGGGGGGCAGAGGTCAACCGAATCTCCCGGAGACATAGGCCTCGGTCTGCGGGTTGCCGGGGTTCATGAAGATGGTGCGGGTCTCGGCGTATTCGATCAGGCGGCCCAGGTAGAAAAAGGCGGTATGGTCGGAACAGCGGGCGGCCTGCTGCATGTTGTGGGTCACGATCACGATCGTGAAATCCTTCTTCAACTCATGGATCAGCTCCTCCACCTTCGCCGTGGCGATGGGGTCGAGGGCCGAACAGGGCTCGTCCATCAGGATGATCTCCGGCTCGACCGCGATGGCGCGGGCGATGCAGAGGCGCTGCTGCTGGCCGCCGGACATGCCGAGCGCGCTCTCATGCAGGCGGTCCTTCACCTCGTCCCAAAGCGCGGCCCCGCGCAGGCTGCGCTCCACCACCTCGTCGAGGCGCGGTTTGCGTTTCTCACCCTGGATGCGCAGGCCGTAGGTGATGTTCTCGTAGATGGACTTGGGGAACGGGTTGGATTTCTGAAACACCATGCCCACGCGCTTGCGCAGCTCGATCACGTCCACCCGCGGGTCGTTGATATCGACGCCGTCGATGCGGATCTGGCCGGAGGACACATGGGCGCCGTCGACGAGGTCGTTCATGCGATTGAGACAGCGCAACAGCGTGCTCTTGCCGCAGCCCGACGGTCCGATGAACGCCGTGACCTCCTTCGAGGCGATGTTGAGCGTGATGTCCTGGAGGGCCTTGAACGCCCCGTAGTTGAAATCGACGTCATCGATCTCGATGATCGGACGCGCCACGGCCGGCGCGTTGGCCGCCTTCTGCGGCGTGGCGTTCACCTTGGTGGGAACCGTGACCTGCCGGACGGCTGAGGAGGAAGTGGTGGGTTCGGGCATGTGGAGGGCTACCATTTGTATTTTTTGCGCAACCGGACGCGGAGGACAACAGCAGTCATCGCGATGGCGGCGACGGTAAAGAGGAAGACGAAGGCCGTGCCGTACTGGACGTCCCGCGTATATTCGTTCTGCGGGATCTTCGAGGCCACGACGTAAATGTGGTAAGGCAGCGCCATCACGCCCTGGAAGAAGAAGTCCGTGAACTTCTGGACCTCCCACGGCATCTGGTCGCGAACGACGAAGGCGGCGGTGAACATGATCGGCGCCGTCTCGCCGGCCACCCGGGCGATCGAGAGGACCGAGGAGGTCAGGATGCCCGGCAGGGCGTAGGGCAGCACATTGCTCATGATGGTCTGGAACTTGGTGGCTCCCAGGGCCAGCGATCCCTCGCGATAACCCTTGGGCACCGCCTTGAGCGCTTCTTCCGAGGCCGTGATGATGATCGGCAGCACCATGAAGGCGAGCGTCAGCCAGCCCGCGAGCAGGGAAACACCCATGTCCATCGCGATGACAAACATGCCGAAACCGAACAGGCCGAACACAATCGAGGGCACGCCGGCCAGGTTGACGATCGAGAGCCGGAGGAAGCGGATAAAGGGTCCTTCGGTCGCATACTCGCTCAGGTAGATCGCACTCAGCACGCCCAGGACGAGGGCGATGAAGATGGAACCGGTGACCAACAGGACCGTGCCGACGATGTTCGGGAAGATACCGCCCGCCGAATAGACGTAGGTCTCGGGATGGACGTTCTTCATCTGTTCGGCATGCTCGGCCTTGTACTTGCGGAATTCCTGATCACCCATCGTCACCTTCTGACCGTCCCGCTCAAAGACGTTGAGGGTCTCCGGCGACTGCGTGAGGAAAGGCACGTTGATGAACGGTGCCGAGGTGCGGAAGATCACCGAGCCCCCCTTGGTGCCGATGTCGTAAAAGATGAAGGCCGCACACAGCAGCACGAAGTAGGTGCTGAGGCGCAGCATCCAGGCGACAACCTGTTCGATCCGTTTGGCCCGGGAGGGGCGGGCAAAGAGGGCGGTGGCGGTGGGACGGGGAGTACTCATCCGATGGAAATCCGGTAGCGGCGCACGATTTTCTGCGCGAGCCAGTTGACGAGCAGCGAGATCAGGAAAAGCAGCACGCCGATCATGAAGAGCGCGCGGTAGTGGATGCTGTCCCGGACCACCTCGCCCATCTCCTGGGCAATGATGCCGGTCATGGTGTGGACCGGCTGGAAGATGACCCCGATTCCCGAGCTCAGGTCGGGGATCTCGATGCGGTTGCCGGCGCACAGCAGCACCACCATGGTCTCGCCGATGACGCGGCCAAAACCGAGCAAGATGGCGGCCATGATGCCGGACAGCGCCGCCGGTACCGTGATGTGGATGATGGTCTGCAACCGCGTGGCCCCGAGGGCCAGCGAGGCCTCGCGGAAGGAGCGCGGGACGTTGTTGATGGCATCCTCGGCGAGCGAGAAGATCGTGGGCACCGCCATCAGCGCGAGCAGACAGGCCGCCGTGGTGGCATTGAGCCGCTCGGCGATGGGAAATCCGGGGATCCAGTCGAGCGCGGGCCATTGCGACACCCGGCGCAGTGTCTCACCCAGCATCGCGATGCCGAAGAAACCGAGCACGACACTGGGGATCGCTGAAATGAACTCGATGAAGGGCTTGATGATCTTCTGCTCGGTCTGCCGCGCCAGCTGGTTGACATAGATGGCCGCGGCCACGCCAAGCGGAATGGCGATCAGGAGAGCCAGACAGGCGATGAGCAAAGATCCGGTGAACAGCGGCAACACGCCGTACCAGTCCTGCCAGAAACTCGCAGTGATCCACTGGCGGCCGAAGGCGAAGGCGTTGAACGATTCCAGCCAGCCGACCGGTTTGTCCTGGTCCCAGGCCATCATCCGGTGCTCGGCCGTCGTGACCTCGGTGGCGAACGTCGCCACGAGGCTCTGGAATTTCTGCATCCGCTTGTTGAGGGCCGGATCTTCAAACTTCGGCGGGGCGTCCGCCAGTTCCTTCATGGCGGCCAGCAGCGTGACATTGGCCGCGACCACCTCCGGACGCATCGCCAGCAGCGGCTGGATCTCCTGTTTGAAATTGATCTCCTCGATGACGATGGCGTCGGCCTCCCGTTTCAGTTCGGCGGCTCGCTCCGGCGTCGCGCCCTTCATGGCTGCGAGCAGATTGGCTTTCGCCTCCGTCAAGTCTTGAGCGACCTTCTGCCTCTCCTTCACCGACGAGGCGAGGTCCGTCATGTTGCCGAGGATCGTCTCCTCCTCCCCCATCGTGTCGGCAAACCGGTTAGCGTAGTCGTCAAATCCGGCCATCTGCTTGTAGGCATCCGCCGGCGACAGGCCGGCGGCCGTCAAGGCGGCGAGGCGGTCCGCGCGTACGTTGGCCAGATAACGGGACAGGGTCCGGTGCGCGGTCACCTGGTCGCGGAAAATGTCTACCATTTCCAGGCCTGCTTTCCGATAAACCACGAGGTTCTGGTGGTTGGCCGGCAGGAAACCCACGGCATCGCGAAAAATCGTGAAAGTGATGAGAGCCAGCACGATGATTGAGACCATCGCGTTGCCCTGGAAGACGTATTTTACAAAGGAATCCCCGTTCAGACCGAAGAATACCCCCCGCTTCTGCTTGAGCAAAGCGTCGTGGGTCGAGGTGCGCGCGGGGGCGGTTTCTGTGAGAGTGGGCATGCCGGTCGGGTTGGATTCTCTGACCCGGCTCAACGGCCGGTCAATCGGTGCACGTTACGGTTGTGTGACAAAACAAAACCCGCAGTCCGTGGCGGGACTGCGGGCTCGTGAGTGACAATAAGGGGCGCGAACGGATCAGTTCAGCGGACGAACCGGGACGAAGCCGACCTTGCGGACAACTTTCTGGCCCTCATCGCTGAGCGTGAAATCCACGAACTTGGCCGCTTCACCCTGGGGCTCGCCGTTCGTGTAGTAGAACGTCGGGCGGGCATAGGGATACTTCCGGGCGATCACGGATTCCTCGGTCGGCACGGCCCCATCGATGGCGACGGTCTTGATGCCGGGATCGTGGAGGTAGGCGAGACCCACATAGCCGATGCCGTTGGGGTTCTTGGCGACCTCGGAAGCGATCTGCTCGTTGCCGGCCATCTTCTGGGAGGAAGAGGCGTAGTCGCGCTTCTTCATGGCCAGTTCCTTGAAGTCGGCATAGGTGCCGGAGGACGTGTTGCGGGTATAGATCGAGATCGGACCGGGCGAACCGCCCACCTGGGACCAGTCGGTGATGTCGCCGGCAAAGATCTGCTCGACCTGACGCTTGGTCAGGGCGGAGAGCGGGTTGCCCTGGTTTACGATCACGCCGATGCCGTCGAAGGCGACGATCGTGGGCTTCATGGTGACGCCCTTCGCCGTGGCCGCCGACATCTCGGTCGGCTTGGCGCGGCGGCTGGACATACCGATCTGCGCGGTGCCATCGATGATGGCCGCGATGCCGGTGGTCGAACCTTCGGCGGCGATTTCAAAGGCGACGCCGGAATTGCGGGCCTTGTAGTCCTCGGCCA
>JBDKHE010000038.1:0-9052 GCA_039797805.1 Verrucomicrobiota bacterium | reverse complement strand
GCCAACCCGGGTCACCGCGCCGACCAAGCTTGGTCGCGATAAACAGGCGGTCCCGTGCCTTGGACTCCTTGAGAAACTTGCCAATCAGCTCTTCGCTCCGACCGGAGCCGTAGACATCCGCCGTGTCGAAGAAGGTGGTGCCCAGCTCATACGCCGTTCGCAACACGGCCAGCCCGGTCTCATCCGGCACGTCGCCCCAGTTCCCCCCGATCTGCCAGGTTCCCAGACCGACTTCCCCCACCACCCTGCCCGTCTTGCCGAAGATGCGTGAATTCATGGGAGCCACGATGGCCGGAACTCGCAGCACCTCAAGGGCTCAATTCTCAGAGTCGAGGTATTCCGAAAGCTTGGCGGAGGCGATCTTGGTGAAGAAGCCCGTGGGATCCGGTTTTTCCAGCGTGCCGCCCAAGGTGACGGCGTCCTTGGTGCGGGAATAGCCGAGCTCGTCCTTGGTGCCGTCGAGCAGGCGGAGCTTCCCCAAAATCTGCTCGATCTTGCCGCGGGCGGCAAAGGCCATCGTGACATTCAACGGCTGCTTGAGCAGCGGCTTGTCAGCCACGTAGGTGATGTCGCCGCGACCCGTCAGCCGGATCTCCTGCGAGACAAGGCTGATGTCCTGGAGAGTCATGTTGAGCCGTTCGTCGCGGACGAGGCGCACGCTGAGGAGGTCGTAGTTGAACTCACCGATGCTCTGCGCCAGCTGGTCTACGTAATAGGTCTGTCCGGCAACTTTCTCGGCCGTCTGCTTGATCTTGTCGGAGCCGAAGATGGACGCGAGCGCGCCGACGGCGTCGACCGTCTTCGTGGCCATGGACACCTTGCCGGTCGCCCGCGCCAGTCCGCGGAATATCCCCCGCCGGCTCGTCATCAGGATCTCCCCTTCCATGCGCTCCAAGGCGCGCGAGGTCGTCTCGCCGTTGCCGGCCAGTTTCGCGGACAGAGTGAACAGGCCTTCCACCGTGGGCGGCTTGCTAGGATCGAGGGCCTTGAAGAGTTTTCCGGCGTCGAATTCGCTGAGCGAGTATTCCCCGGTCATCCGGTAGGGCATCGCGCCTCCGGTGAAGCGCAGTTCCATTTTCGCGTCGAGGCGGCTGGTCTCGCTGAAGACTGCCTCCAGCTTGCTGAGCGCCAGCCGCGTCGGCTCAATGGCGACCCGGCCAGTCAGACCGCTCATGGTCCAGTCCTTGCCGCGGGTGACGGACTTGATGTCCAAGCCGAGTTGTCCGCTGAAGTTCGACCAGGACGACACCGTGTCGGGCGTCACGTTGGCGGGCTTGAGGGTGGGTTGAGGAGAGTCCGGTACCGCCGAGGCCGAGAAGACGCCCACCACGCCGAGGAAATCGAGCAGATCGACATGCTGTCCGGTCAGACGTCCGTCCACCGAGTAGCCGTGGGCCAGCGGGGACAATTCCAGGGCGAAATTCAGGTCGCTACGATTGCCGGCATTGTCAATGAGCAGGGGCGCCTGGATGGAAACCGCGCCATTGGGCTGCACGAGCCCCCGGAAGTTCAGATTGGCGACCGGCATCGTCTGACCGGATTCGGCGCTGATGAGACCATTCAACGTGAGCCGCGCTTCCAATTGCGTGTGGACACCCGTGGCGGCTCGGACCTCGCCGCTCGCCCGCCCGGCCGATACCCCGCGTGCCCCGGCAAAGAGCGGCTGGCCGGACAACGCCGGTATTTCCAGCGTGAACGCCAGGGCGGCCTGCATTTCCGTCCCGGTTGACTGGATGATGTCACCCTTGAGGGTCATGAGCGTCTGCTTGGCGGCGTTGCGCACCACCACCTCCCCGGTCTGAATCTTTAGGCTCGTGGGGCCGGCGTACTCAATGACCGGCATGGTCTCGATCACCAAGCCGCTGAGTTGCGGGCGCTTCTTCTCCAACAAGGCCACGTCGCTCAATTTGAGCGGGGTGACCGCCGTCAAGACAATCTTCCCGGCAGGTGCCGTGACCTCGAAATCGCCCTGGGTAAGCGCACCGCCCAGCGTCGTGTCCGGTTGGGTGATGGGCAACAGCGAGAGCGGCAGGCGGCCGAGCTCGATGCGCGCGATGGCCTCGGCCGGATTGCGCGCCTTGACCTCGTGGTTCACCAAATTCAGGGCAAAGGCCTGTTTCAGCGTGAGACTGAGCAGAGGGCGGCCGGCCTCTTGCGTGATCGCAAGGCGACCGGGCTGGATATCGATGACCTGTCCTTGCAGCTTGAAGATAAAATCACCCTCGGCCTTGACCGGAGCGCCGGGCAGCCAACGCGCCAGCAGCTGGGCGGTGGAGGCCGTGAAACGTCCGCTGACCGACAGCGGAGCATCCGCGCCTTCGGGCGACGATACCTTGCTCTGCAAATCGAGCGAGTCGCCATCCGGTGTGGTGACCGTCAGATTCAACACAGGAACCTCCAACGCGCCTGAACCGAGCGTGGCTTCCAGCAACAACGCGACGGTCGCCTTCTGCAGCAACGGGCGCCCATCCTGGACAACGGCGATGTCGGCCGCCTGCAGTTTGCCGCGCACCGAGGCGTCGGTCTGCGGATCCAGCGTGCGGACAAGGTCCAGCTGCCCAGAGATCAGGCTACCCGACACGTCCAAGCCGGGAACGAAGGGACGCACCCAGGCGACAGGCAGGCCAAGGAGCGAAACATGGAGGAGCCGGTCGGTGCCAACGCTCTCCTGCAGCAGCCGGTGCTTGTTCAGGTCAAAGCGCAGGGGAACAACCGAATTGGCTTCCAACACCGGTTTATCCCCGGCGATGGCCACTTTGAAGGTGTTCAGGCTGAGAAACTGGTCCTGTTGGCTGAGGTCAAAGTCCGTGTCGACCGCGAGCGTGCCGAAAATGCGCCAGGCGGGATCGATCGCCTCGAGGCGGCTGACCCGGCCCTGCAAATTGCCCCTGAGGGTAAAGTTCTCCGGGCCCGGATCGAAGGCGAAGCGTCCCCCGCCCTTTGCATCGAACTCGGGCAGCAGTCCGCCCAGTGAAAAGGGTTCCAGCTGCGCGGTCCGGGCCTTCAGCTCCCAATCGCCGGCATACTGGCGGCTCCCGACCGGCAGTTGGGCATGCAGATTGAGGAGGTTTTCGCGGACTCCCTGCAGAAGGGTGCTGACCGAAACCTCATAGTTCTCGCCGGTGGAAGTCTGGAACATCTCCACGCCGACCTTGAGTTCGCTCTGGCCGGTGAGTCCCGCGCCCTCGGCATCGATCAGACCGGACAGGCTGACCTTGGAAAACGTGCGTTGCGGGGTCAGCGTGGCCCGCAATCCGGCCTGGGTGCGCAGGGCGCTGACCTTGGCGTCGGCTGCGGGATTGCGAACGGTGGCAGTGAGCTGCAGCAATCCCTCCTGGCCTGCAGCAAACTTGCCGCCGGTGATCGTGAAATCCGTCTCCAGCGGCGGCTTGCCAGCCTGGCCGGGCAAACGCGCCCGGCCCTCGATGCGGACGTCATCCAACTTCAGGTCAACCGGCAGCTCGACCTGGGCCAGCAAGCCTGGGGCCGCTGCCGGTGCACCGGCGGCGGCGGCCTGGGTTTTTGCCGCCGAGAGGCGGCTGGCATCCACGTCCAGGCCGGTCACCGCCAGGCGGCCGATGATCAGTTCCTTTCCGAAGACCACCTTGAAGAGCGAGAAATCCGCGTCCAACCGGTCCACGCTGACGAGGACGTGCTGATGCTCCGCCTTTACCCCACGCAGCGAAACTCCGGAAAACCCTCCGGAAACGGCGGCCACTTCCAGCTTCAAACCGGGGACATCCCGGGCCGCACGCAATACCGCCCAACGTTGGACCGACGGAGTCAGGGCCAGGGCGACCGTGATTCCGACGAGCAACACCAGGACCCCGAGTGAAATGAGAAGGAGGCGAACGGGCTTCATGCAGTGCGGGTTAGGACACTAGAGCAGGATCAAGGTTGCGAATTTGGAACAAGAAAAAGGCCGCCGTCCGGCGGCCTTAATTCGGAGTGTCGCCAGACCCGCTCAGGGATAGGTCAGCTGCTTCGTCGGATACATCTCGTCGGGCAGGCCCATCGCGCGCCGGACGACGGCGACGGCCACATTGTAGCTGTAGAATGCTTGAAGCTGATTCAGGCGGGCCGTGGTAAGTTCGACCTGGGAGGTCAGCACATCGAGCTGCGTGGCGGTACCGGCGGAAAACCGGGCGTTGGCGAGGCGCAGGGCTTCCTCGGCTTGTTCCACGACCTTCTTGGAGGATTCGGCGAGCTCGGTGGACTGCTGGAAGGTGGAGATGGCCCGGCGCACATCGACGTCCACGCTCAACTGGGACTCAGCCAGCGCGAGCTTGCTCTGCTCCAAATAGGAGCGGGCCTGAGCCACGCGACCGGCGGTGGCGCGACCATCGAAGATGTTCCACTGGGACTGCAACCCGACGGTCCAGCCGTCGAGCGATGACTTGGTGCTGGAGATGGGTGACTTGCGCCAGTCGTAGGATCCAAAGGCGGACACGCTGGGCAGGTAACCGGAGCGACGGGAGATGACCCCCTGCTCCGCGGCATCCACGAGCTTGGCCAGACGCTGCAGATCGGGACGTTGCTCGCGCGCGGTGCTGAGCGCGGAGCGCAGTTCGAAAGTGGTCGGCTTGAATTCGAGGGTGCCGAGAAACTCGGGAACCTTGGTCACGTTGGGCTCGCTGGCCGCAACGTAGCCGAGGGCCTGGCGGAGTTCCTCGATGGCAAGGCGGTAGTCGTTGTTGGCCGTGATCAGGGCGGGCTGGGCGTTGGCCAGCGCCACCTCGGCACGGAGGACTTCGAAATTTGAAACGGTGCCCGCCTCGTAGCGGTTCTTCACGTCCTGGAGCTGGCGCCGCAGAAGCTCAATGTTCTGCTCCTGCACCTTGATCTTCTCGCGGTTGAGCAGCACGGTGAAGAAGCGGACCCGAACGCTGACGAGCGTATCGTTGATGACGGCCTTGAGGGCGAGCACCGCGGCATCGAGGTTGATCTGCTGGGCCTTGACGCTGGCCGCCACGCCACCGCCGGAGTAAAGCACCTGGCGGGCGGTAATATCAACGGACCAGCCGTAATCGCGCCCGTTGCTGGAAACCTCGTCGGAGAAACGCGAATAGCCGGCTGAAGCCGAAACATTCGGGATCTGCGAGGAGCGGACTTCCAGCACGACGCCGTCCTGCTGCTTGATGCGCTCCTTGGCCTGGCGGATGGCGAAGTTGTTGTCGATCGCGTAGGCGAGCGCGTATTCAAGATCGAGCCGCTCCGGCACGGTGAAGTCCGGATCGGGTTTGCCGTCGTTGAGCTGGGCCGTTGCCGGCAAGGCCAGGAGGAGACTCGCTCCCAAAAGGAAGAGGCTGGGCAGACGCATAGTTAAGGTCATGGAAGTGAAGGGAGATGGCTTACTTGGCAAGGACCGGTTGGGCAATGCCGGAGGAGGAACCGGTGGAACCGGCCTTGTTATAGTCCTTGGCGATGAGCATGTAGAAGGCGGGAACCACGAACAGGGTGAAAATGGAACCGACCGCCATGCCGACGACCAGGACCCAGCCGATGCTGTTACGGGCGGCGGCACCGGGGCCGGACACGAAGATCAGCATGAGATGGCCAAACACGGTGGCCGCCGAAGTCATCAGCACGGGACGCAGCCGGGTGGCGGATGCACGACGGATGGCATCCACCTTGGCCATGCCTTCTTCCTGCAGCGAGTTCGCGAATTCGACGATCAGAATACCGTTCTTGGCCACCAAGCCCACCAGGGTGATGAGACCGATCTGGGAGTAGATGTTCAGGGAGGTTTTCCCCAGGAAGATCGGCAGCATGGCGCCGACCAGCGCGAGCGGGACCGAGCCGAGCAAAATGACAAAGGGATCGCGGAAGCTGTTGAACTGGGCGGCGAGCACGAGGAAGATCAGCACGCCGGCGAGACCAAAGGCGGTCCACAAGGCGCTGCCCTCATAGCGCAGCTGGCGGGACTGTCCGCCGTAATCGATCGAATAACCGGCCGGGAGGATTTCCTTGGCCTTGGCCTCGAGCTTTTTCAGCGCGAGATCGATGCTGGGGCCCACACCGGTGATCTTGACCGAATTGAGCTGCTGGAAACGGTTGAGCGTGCGGGGCTGCACCGTCTCCTTCAGCGTGGCGATGGTTGACAGCGAGACCAACTGGCCCGCCGGGCCGCGCACGTAGTAGTTCAGCAGCTGGGAGGCATTGAGGCGCTGGCCACGCTCCACCTGCGGGATCACACGGTAGCTCTGGCCGTCATTGATGAAGCGGTTCACATAGCCGCCACCGAGCATCGAGCCGAGGTCGCGGGCGACATCGGTCAGGCTGAGCCCCATCGAGGCGACCTTCTCCTTGTCGATGTCGATCTCCACCTGGGGCAGGTCGAACTTGAGGTCGGTGTCGGCAAAATAAAACGTCGGGGCGCCTCCACCGGCGTTGGCCTCGGTGTTCGCGTACAGTGCCAGCTTCTGGGCAAACTCGAGCATCTCCTTGTGCTCGGCCGTGGAGCGGATGACCAGTTCAATGGGGAAGTTGCCGCCCGAGGGCAGCGGCTCGGGGGTGGTCACGATGACATTCACGCCCGGGATGCCCGCCGCCGGCCCCTGGAGGGAATCCTGAATTTCAATCGAGGAACGTTTCCGCTCAGACCATGGCTTGAGCAAGATGCCCGAGAAGCCGCCACTGGCAAAGGTCAGCTGGAAGGATTGTTTATATTCAGGAACCTTGGAAAAAATCTTCTGCACTTCCTCGGCGTAGAGGAGATTCTGGTCGATCGTCGAGGTCGGCGCAGACTGCAGGATGCTGAAGACGACGCCCTGATCTTCCTTCGGAGCCAGCTCGCTCTGGGCAAACTGGACGAACGGCACCAGCAACAGGGTGAGCAGGCCGGCGCCAACGATCACGTACTGAACCATGCTGAAGCGACGACCAAGCAGGTAGTCGATGATCACCACGGCCACGGCCGAGAGAATCGTCACCGCCAGGGCCGCGCCCGCCATGGGTACCGCCATTGTCTTCAGGCTGCCACCTTCCACGCCCACAAAGGCCATGAGAATGAGCCAGAGAGGAATCCACAGCAGCAGCGACCAGCCCAACACCCGCCACGAGGTCCGACCCGCCGGCCGAGCCTGCAGGGTATGCCCGATGAGGCGTTCATAACGGTTGCGCACCCGGTCAAACAGGTGGTTGGTCCAGCCCGTCAGCCCCTTCTCCTCGGCATCACCCCCCTTGAGCAAATAGGCGCTCATCATGGGAGAGAGCGTGAGGGCCACGAAACCCGAGACCATGACGGCACCGGCGAGGGTCATGGCAAACTCACGGAAGAGGGCACCGGTGAGCCCACCCTGGAACGCGATCGGCGCATAGACCGCCGCGAGGGTGATCGTCATGGAGATGACCGGTCCCACGAGCTCCCGCGCCCCCAGAATGGCGGCGTCGATCGAGCTGTGGCCTTCGCGGATGTGCCGCTCGACGTTTTCCACGACGACAATGGCGTCGTCGACCACGATACCGACGGCGAGAACGATGGCGAGAAGCGTCAGGAGGTTGATGGTGAATCCGAACGCCAGCATCAGCGTCATTGCGCCGACCAACGAGAGCGGCATCGCCACGATCGGAATGAACACGGAACGCAGCGAGCCCATGAACAGGAAGATCACGATGGTCACGATCAGCAGCGTCTCGAGCAGCGTGCGCACGATCTCATGAAGGGCATCCGAGATGTAGGCCGTGGCATCGTAGGCGATGGTCGCTTTCAGGCCACCGGGCAGGGCCCGCTCGACGTCAGGCATGATCTCACGGACGCGCTTGATCACCTCGACGGTGCTCTCCGTCGGCAGCACCCAGATGCCCATGAAGGTGGCCGTGGCCCCGCCAAAGCGCACCTCGGTGTCGTAGTTCTCGGCGCCCAGCACCACATCGGCCACATCCTGGAGGCGGACCACGGTGCCGTTGCGCTCGGCCACCACCATATCCTTGAACTGGTCGACGTTCTTCAAATCGGTGTTGGCCACCAGGCTGACGCTGAGCATCGAACCCTTGGTCGAGCCGACGGCGGCCAGCGCGTTGTTGGCCTGCAGGGCCTGACGGACTTCCGACGGACTGAGGTTGCGGGCCGCCAGCTCTTCGGGCTTGAGCCAGATGCGCATCGCGAAGACGCGACCGCCCAGGACCTCGGCCTTTTGCACGCCCTTCACCGCGGCGAGGCGCGGTTGCACCATGCGGTCCAGATAGTCGGTGATTTGGTTATGATCCATCGTGTCCGAGTAGAAACTCAGATACATCGAGGCAAACTGGCTGTCGGCGGTCTGGACGTTGATCACCGGCACCTCGGCCTCCGGCGGCAGCTGGCTGCGCACCTGGTCGATCTTGGCGCTGATCTGGGCCAGCGCCGCGTTGGTGTCGTAGTTCAGGCGCAGATAGACGCTGATGTTGCTGAAGCCGGCGCTGCTGGAGGACTCGATGTAGTCGATGCCGTCGGCGCTGGCGATCACCCGCTCGAGCTGGGTGGTGATGTAACCGCGCACCGTGTCGGCGCTGGCGCCGAAGTAGATCGTGCTGACATTGACCACGGCGCTGTCACTGCGGGGATACTGGCGGGTGTTGAGCTTGAAGTAAGCCAGCACGCCCACCACCAGAATCACGATGTTGACGACCAGTGCGAGGACAGGTCGGCGGATGAAAAGGTCGGTAAAGCTCTTGGAAATCATGGTGGAAGCCTGGGATTGCGGAGGCGATCAGGTGTTGGCCGGCGTCGGCATGGCGTTGGCACCAGGCAGGACCGTGTTGTTGATCTGCACCGGCACTCCGTTGCGCAGCTTGAAGACGCCCGAGGTCACCACCACCTCGCCCGCCTTGAGTCCCTCGGTCACCGCGATGAGGTCACCCCGGGTGGAGCCAAGCTTTACGAACTGCTGCCGGACGCCGAGGAATTCCTTGCCTTTGTCATCCTTCATTTTTTCCACGATAAAGACGGAATTGCCAAAGGAGGCGTACGCGATGGCCGTGGCCGGCACGACGACCTGCGGTTCGGCGGAACTCATCTCGACGGAGACCCGGGCGAACATGCCCGCCCGAAGCTCCTCGTTGGGATTCTCCA
>JBDKHE010000037.1:0-3015 GCA_039797805.1 Verrucomicrobiota bacterium | reverse complement strand
CTTTGCCTCGGCCTGCGCGGCCTTCAAGCCCGGTTGGTATGGCGGCGACGTCGCACTGTGGGTGACTTTTGTGGGTAACAAGCATGTCGCGTTGTTCGCCGGCACGGTCGCCGCCCTGGTACTGGCGGTGCGGCACCGTGGGGAAGCCGGCCCGAAAATGGGCGCTCTCTTGGGCATGCCGCTGGAAAGTGCGGGTGCAATCATTCTCATCACCTCGGCGGGCGGGGCGTTTGGCGCCATGCTGCGAGAGGCGGGCCTTGCCGGGGCGGTATCGTCGCTCGCCGAGGGCCGACAGCTGAATTACATTCTGCTCGGCTGGCTGCTCGCGGCGGTCCTCAAGATGGCGCAGGGATCTTCCACGGTGGCGATGATCACGGTCAGCGGCATGTTGATGGCGCTGGTGGGCGGCCAAGGCTGGGGCTGCCATCCCTTTTTTGTGTTTCTGGGCATCGGCTACGGTTCCCTTTTTTGTTCGTGGATGAATGACAGCGGCTTTTGGCTGGTCAGCCGCTTCTGCGGATGGAATGAGCGGGCCACCTTGCGCAGTTGGACGGTGTTGCTCACGGCCATCTCCGTCATCGGCTTGATCGAGACGCTGATCCTCTCGGTTCTGTTCTGAGGCTTTCTTCCGACTCGCCGTCCTCCGGCCGGCCCATCACGCTGGCGACATGAAATGCTCACGTTGGCACTTGGCTCTGGTGTGGGGATTCCTGATCGTAGCCTTGCCGATGGGCGTCTTTGGGCAGACCAAGCCGCCGGAGCCGGTGACGATCGCCCGTCTGGCATGGCTGGCCGGGTCCTGGCGTCTGGAGAAGGCCGGCCGCGTGGTGGAGGAACAGTGGATGGCGCCAGCCGGTGGCGTGATGCTCGGGATGTCCCGCACCGTGACGAAGGGAAAATTGACGGAATACGAATTCATGCAGGTTCGCGAGGGTCCCGGAGGCGAGTTGTACTTCGTCGCCCAGCCATACCGACAGAAAGAGACGGCCTTCCGGTTGCGGTCTCAGTCCGCCGGCGAAACGGTCTTTGAAAACAAGGAACACGATTTCCCGCAGGTCATCGGCTACTCCCTGCGGCCGGATGGGAGTTTGCTCGCGTATCTGGAGGGCGCCAAGGCGGATGGCACGACCCGCCGGGTTGAGTTTGTTTTCCAGCGCGTCCCGCGCTGAAGTTTTCGCGACTTCGCCGGTGGAGCGTCCGGTTAGGTTGTGCGCTTGGGCAGCAGCAGGTAGGTGGGCATGTCGGGTGAATTCTTGATCGGGATCACGCCCACTGGTTGAAATTCGAATGTCCCATCGAGCAGTCGCCTCGTCGCCTCTGAAACCTGGATTTGCCCGGGCTGGCCATGGGACTCCATGCGGCTGGCGATGTTTACCGTGTCTCCCCACAGGTCGTAGGCGAACTTCCGCGTGCCGATGATGCCTGCGACCACCGGACCGCTGTTCATGCCGATTCGGATGGTCCAGTCCACCTGATGACGGCGGTTGAAGGTCCTGACCGCCTCCAGCATATCGAGTGCGGCGGTGGCACAAACTTCGGCATGATCTTCGCGGATGACGGGTACGCCGCTGACCAACATGTAGGCGTCGCCGATCGTCTTGATCTTCTCGACCTCCAGTTGTTCCGCGATGCGGTCAAAGCTGGAAAAAAACTCGTTGAGCAGCTGGACCGTGCGTTGTGGAGATTGCTTGGCGGAAATCCGGGTGAAACCCACGATATCGGCAAAGAGCACCGTGGAGTCGATGAAGCTGTCGACAATGGTGCGCTGACCGGCTTTCAAGCGCTCGGCGATGGCCTTCGGGAGGACGTTGAGCAGAAGTCGATCGGACTTGGCGCGCTCGACCTGCAGCTGGGCAAGAAACGCCTGCTCCTGGTCGCGGAGGCGTTTCTTTTCGAGGGAGGCGGTGATGCGGGCCCGCAGGATGACCGGGCTGAAAGGTTTCGGAACGTAATCCTCCGCACCAGCTTCGATGCAGCGCACCGTGCTCTCCACATCGTCCAAGGCGGTCAGCATAATGACCGGCAGATGCTTCAACCGGGGGTCTGCCTTGAGGAATTCAAGGGTCTGGAAACCGTCCAAGTCGGGCATCAGAATGTCGAGCAGGACGAGGTCGAAACTGCCCTCCTTCAGCTTCGCGAGGGCCTCACGGCCGTTGCTGGCTTCGGTGACATGGTAGCCGAGTTTGTTGAGCCGGCGGAGCAACATGTCGCGATTCAGGTCGTCATCATCCACCGCCAGCAACCGTGCGGTCGGCAGTGGTTGGGTGGTGAGCCCGAAGGATTCCGGCGAGGTGTCGGTCAGCAGGGGATTGATCATCCCTGCCGGGAGGGGCATCTCGCTGACCTGGGGGTGTCCGGGATTGGAACCGTAGTCGCTGAGCGTAGACGAATCGGCCGTTTCCGCGAGCTGCAGCAGGTTTTGGGCGGCCCGGAGGATCTTGTCCAGATCCTCGGCGGTGGCCGTCTGGGCATCCTTTCGCGCCTGCACGATGCATGAGGTGGCGATCGTGATGACATTGCCCAGCGGGGCGCGCAGGTTGGTGCGTAGGGCGACGAAATCGACCTTGCCGGCTTCGATCTTCCAAGCAGCCAGGGCATCGTTGATCAGGGCGAGCAATTCCGCTCCGCCTGAATGAATGGTCTGGAGGTCGGGCAGGAGCTTGTTGCTGCGGTCTTCCTCGAGCGACTCCATCAGCAACTCGCTGTACCCGATGATCTGGTTGAGGGGAGTCCGGAGGGCGTGCCTCAGCTTGGACAAGCCCTCATGGTCGCGCGTCTTAAGCGCTCGCAACAAAGGGGTGAGCGCCGAGGGTTCGGATGAGTCGCTCGGAGGATGGGAGTCGGATCCGCTCATGCTTTGGGCGGAAACTTCTTCAACAGCTCGTCGATCTTCATCAACAGGCGGGGCAGCTCGACCGGTTTGGTGTCGAAGTCGTCACAGCCCGCTTCCAAGGCTTTCTGCCGGTCGCTTTCCATGGCGTGGGCCGTGAGGGCGATGACCGGGATGTTGGCGAT
>JBDKHE010000036.1:0-3541 GCA_039797805.1 Verrucomicrobiota bacterium | reverse complement strand
TAATAGAGCTGCCACAGATCCCACGCCACATCGAAGGCGGTGATCTGCTTGCGACCCCCGAGGGCGTTGCCGACCAGGCGGGCCACCTCCTGCTGGCGCGGGACCGGTTGGAACAGATACCAGCCACCGACGAGACCCCAAAGCACTACGTTCAACAGGAGAAACGCCTTGGTCCGGCGCCATGCACCGGGAATCCTGGACTTTGCTGCGGACCTGCGCGCCATGCCTCCGTTTCAACGGAAGCATGGCCGCTGGCGACAAGAAAAGGGCGGACGAAACTCGGCGACGGGCTGGCGAGGGCTCGCCGCCGGGCGATGACGCTGCCAGAGAATCCGCCTGAGCCTGGCCTTAAAACCGGTACGCTGCAGTCACGCCGATCTGGCGCGGGTCGGCGCGGTCCTCGTAGCGGGTCTCGATGTAGTCAGGATCGGCGTTGCCGAAAAAGTACACGCGCTTGTCGTATTGTTCGTTGACGAGATTCTTCGCCCAGAGCGAAAGCGTCCAATGCTCCCACGCGTAACCGACCGTGGCGTTGACCAGGCGGAAGGCGCGGCGCGCCTCGTTCTGGTTGTTGGAATCGACCTGCCGGGCACGTCCCACCAGGTCGACGCTGCCGAAGTACCCACGGCCTTCGTCATAGCGCACGCCGAGGGTGTAGCCGTAGCGGGGCGTGTTCGCGAGCACCCGACCGCCACCGGTATTGCCATTGCGGAGGGTGAACGCATCCAGCTGCGACCGCATGAGCGCCAGCGAACCGCGCAGGGACCAGGCCTTGGTCAGCGCATAAGCCCCCGAGGCTTCCAGGCCGTAAACATGCGACGAGTCGCCATTGTCGGTGAAGAAGCGGTAGTTGCCACCGAACCCGGCGGAATCGCGCACCTGCGTGTCGGCGCGCTGGAGGTAAAACGCAGTGACCTCGCCGGTGAGGCGGTGATCCAACCAGTGGCCGCGGAACCCGGTCTCCCAGTTCCACAGCGTTTCGGTGGCGTAGGTCAGCGGATCGGCCGTGACGTCGATGCGCGCGTCCACGTTGATGCCGCCGGCCTTGTAGCCGCGGGTGACCGAGGCGAAGACGAGTTCATGGTCGCTCAGGTCATGCTCGAGCGTGAGCTTGCCGCCGACGAGCGTGTCCGCAAAAGAGGGCCGGATGACAACCTGCGGGTCCAGGGTGCCCTTGCTCTTGCGGTAACGCGTCTTCGTGCCGCTGCCATCGAGGGAAATCCGCTCGGTGCGCAACCCGGCGACCAGGCGCGTATGCGGGGAGAAATCATGCCCGAGCTGGCCGAACAGCGCGGTGTTGGTGGCGCGATAGACACTCTTCAGGCCGCGCAGGTTGCCGGGATCCTCGTTGGTGTAACGGGAATGCTCGTCGGTGTCGTTGTAGAAGGCCCCGAGCGTCCAGCGGTTGATCCAGGCACCGGATTGCGCCGTCACCGAATCAAGGCGGAGCTCCTGGTTCACGACCCAGCGCGAACGAGAGAGATCGCTGAAACCCATGTACGACGACGCCGTCCAGTCATCGTCGTAGGCATAGCGCGAGCGCGTGCGCGCCATGCTGGTGACACTGGAGAGCCGGACGCCATCCCAACCGGCGTAGGTGCCGCGCAGGCTCGCGGCGAGCGAGCGCTGGATGTCCGCGCCGGGTTGATCGCTGTACGTGTTGCGCCCGTTGTTATCGAGGGCAAATTCGTCGTATCCGTTGTTGAAGTCCGCCGCGACCACCGTGGCCTCCCAGCGCCAGAGCGGATTGGGATTCCAGGTCAGGCGCAGCCGGGCCGAGAATTCCTCCCGGGCGTTCGTGGCGCGGTTCAGCGTGACGTTGTGCCGGAAACCGTCGCTGTCCGACTGTTGCACCGCGAGGCGCATCATGAGCTCCTCCGGTTTTCCCGCGATGAGCGGACCACCGACGGCAAAACTGCCGGTGCGCAACGCGTCGCCGCCGACCGTCACCTCGGTCCTGCCCGTCCAGAACGGCGTGGGCGCGTTGGTGACGAGCCGCACGACGCCGCCGGCCGCATTGGCGCCAAAGGCCCCGGCCTGCGGGCCCCGCAGCACCTCGATCTGCTGCACGTCAAGCGCGCTGCCGATCGTACCGAGGCCCGTGAAGTCGAGGTCATCCACGACGAAACGCACGGCCGAGTCGGGAGTCTCGCCCTCGAACTGGGAATTCTCGCCCACGCCGCGGATTTGCAGGTAGCGCGGACGCGACGAGCCGCCGGTCCAGGTGAGATTGGGGATCTGGTCGACGAGATCGCTGAAATGGCGAACCGTGCCGGTCGCCAGAGCCGCCTCATCATACACGGTGACGCTCGCCGGAATCCGCGCGAGCGGCGAGGCCCAGAGGTCGGCCGTCACCCGGATCGGATCGAGATTGACGGGTGCGGTATCGGCGGCGGACTGCGCGAGCGCCGTGGCACCGGCCAGACCGGCGAAGATGAGGGAAAGTCCGGCGGCCAGGCGTCGGGTTGGGAGAGGTTGCGGGAGTTGCATTTGGTCAGAGGCCCGACCTCAAACAGACTCCCGTGACGGAAAAAGGGGCCAGCACCGCGCCAACCTTGCTTGTTTCCTTCGCCGGTATGATCCGTTTCAGGTTCAAAGGGTTTAGCGGTCGTGCGAACCACAATCTCAGCCCTCCGCGGAGGACACCCCTACGAGCAGGGCAGGACCAAACGAAGCGCGGCGCGTTAGACAAGCCAAACTTTGTCCGGCAGTCGCTTGCTTCCATCACGGATTCGCTGCAATGTCTTCAGCTACCGATGAATAAACGCCTCCTTCTCACGGCTGTCATAGCAATTGTGGTGCTGGGTTCACTATTCGGCTACCGGATCACCCAGCTCAACGCCGCAAAGGCGGCCATGGTGGCCCGCAAGCCGGCCCCGACCACCGTCGCCACCGCTCCCGCGGTGCAGGAAAAATGGCAACACACGCTTCATGCCGTCGGTTCGCTGGAAAGTTTCCGCGGCGTGACGATCCGCTCCGAAATCGAGGGGCGCGTCGTGCATGTCGCGTTCGAGTCCGGCGCCCGGGTGGCCGCCGGCGATGTGTTGGTCGAGATGGACACCGCGGCTGAATCCGCGCAGTTGCGCAGCAACGAGGCCAGCGCCCGTCTCGCCGAGCTGAATCTGGTCCGGGCGCGCGAGCTTCGCCAGAACAGCACCAATACCCAGGCCGACCTCGACACCGCCGAGGCCGTGGCGGCCCAGACCGCCGCCGCCATCGAGGCCACCAAGGCCACGCTGGCCAAAAAACGCATCGTCGCCCCCTTCGCCGGCCGCGTCGGCATCCGGCAGGTCAACCCCGGCCAGTTCCTCAACAAGGCCGACACCGTGGTGACCCTCGAGGCCACCGAACCCATCTACGCCGATTTTTCCCTGCCGCAGCAGGAGGTCGCGTCCCTGCGTCCGGGCCTGCCGGTGAAGGTCGGCATCGACGCCTTCCCGGACCGGGAGTTCGACGGCGTGATCGAAGCCATCGACCCCCGCCTCAGCGGCACCACCCGTAACCTGCGCCTGCGCGCGCGGGTGCCCAATCCCGACGAGTT
>JBDKHE010000035.1:0-15616 GCA_039797805.1 Verrucomicrobiota bacterium | reverse complement strand
ACACTCCTAAGGGTTAGGGGTTATCTTTGGCCTGCCGTTCCTCGGAGCGGCAGGTCTTTATCCTTTCCCCAAAAGCGCGGTGCCGCGATGCGGTCCCCGCGTTTCGTCTCCCCTCTACCCTTCCTTCCCCATGAGACATCGCCTGTGGTCCTGGTCATGTTTGGTTCTCGGTCTGGCGTTATCCCTGGTCGCGGTTCACGCCGCCTTGGTCGACCGCCCGCTACTGGCCGAAGCGACCGACGGCACGGCCCTGCCGCTAGTACGGGCAGGGCAGGCGACCGCGCTGCATGTGGCCGGCGACGACTGGCCCGGGGTCCTGCGCGCCGCGGGCGACTTGCAGGCAGATATTGAGCGCGTGTCGGGGCGCAAGCCCGCCCTGTTGCAGTCAGTCCCGTCCCCGACTCCGGTGGTCGTGCTGATCGGCACCGTGGGCAAAAGCGCGCTGATCGACGGCCTCGTCGCCGCCGGCAAGCTCGACGTGGCCGCCATCCGGGGTCGCTGGGAATCATTCATCATCGAGACCGTCGAGTCGCCCCTGCCGGGCGTCGATCGCGCGCTCGTCATCGCAGGCAGCGACAAGCGGGGCACCATCTACGGCATCTATGAAATCTCGGAACAGATCGGCGTCTCGCCCTGGTATTGGTGGGCGGATGTGCCGGTGCAACCGCGCGCCACGCTCGCCATCAAGTCGGGCCGGACCGTAGTGGACAGCCCCGTGGTGCAATACCGCGGAATCTTTCTCAACGATGAGGCCCCGGCGCTCACCGGGTGGGTCTATGAGAAGTTCGGGAATTTTGACCACACGTTCTACGGGAAGCTGTTCGAACTCCTGCTCCGGTTGCGCGCCAACTATCTCTGGCCCGCCATGTGGCAGCCGCGCGCTTTCAATGATGACGACCCGGAGAACGGCCGCCTGGCCGACGAATACGGCATTGTCATGGGCACCTCGCACCACGAGCCGATGATGCGCGCCCACGACGAATGGGGCCGCTACGGCAAGGGCCCTTGGAACTACGCCAAGAATGCCGCCGTGCTGCACGACTTCTGGCGCGCGGGCTTCGACCGTTCCAAGAACTACGAGACGATCACGACGCTCGGCATGCGGGGCGACGGCGACGAGGCGATGTCGGAGGAGACGAACGTGTCGCTGCTCGAGCACATCGTGGCGGACCAGCGGCAGATCATCGCCGACGTCACGGGTCGGCCTCCGGAGCAGACCCCGCAACTCTGGGCCCTCTACAAGGAGGTGCAGGGCTACTATGAGCGGGGCATGCGCGTGCCGGACGACGTGATCCTGCTGTGGTGTGATGACAACTGGGGCAACATCCGCCGCCTGCCGACGCCGGCCGAGCGCCAGCGCCGCGGCGGAGCCGGGGTTTATTACCACTTTGATTACGTCGGCGGACCGCGGAACTACAAGTGGATGAACGTAACCCCCATCACGAAGGTGTGGGAGCAGATGCACCTCGCCTGGCAGCTGGAGGCCAACCGCATCTGGATCGTCAATGTCGGCGATCTCAAGCCGATGGAATTCCCCATCGAGTTCTTTCTCAGCTACGCGTGGAATCCGGCGCGCTGGCCCTACGGAAAGCTGGAAGAGTATTCGCGGCAGTGGGCGGAGCGCGAGTTCGGCGCGGCGCAGGCGTCCGAGATCGCGGCGCTCATCAGCGGTTACACCAAGCTGAACCGCCAGCGCACGCCGGAGATGCTTTCGCCCGACACCTACAGCCTCGTCAACTACCGTGAGGCGGAACGGATCCTGGCGCAGTGGCGTGACCTCGTGACGCGGGCCGAAGCGGTCGAGGCGGCGCTGCCGGAGGCCGCCCGCGCAGCCTTCTACCAGCTCGTGCTCCACCCGGTTAAGGCCAGCGCGACGGTGCGCGAGGTGCACGTGGCGGCCGGGCAAAACGCCCTCTACGCCGAACAGGGCCGCGCTCTTTCCGCCAATCTCGCCGCCGACCATGCGCGGGCCATGTTTGCCCAGGACGCCGCGCTGCAGGCACGGTATCATGCCCTGCTCGGCGGCAAGTGGAACCACATGATGAGCGAGAAGAAGTTCGGCTACACCTATTGGCAGACCCCGGCTGCCGAGGTCATGCCGGCGCTATCCCTGGCCCGTCCCATGCAAGGACCGGAAGTTGGCCTCGCGGTCGAGGGCAGCCGGTTCGCCTATCCCCGCTGGGGGCTGCCGGCACCGCGCACTCCGGCCATTGATGTGTATGCGCGTGGTTCCACCTGGGTGGACCTCTTCAGCCGTGGGGACACCGCCCTTGATTACAAGGTGAAGACCGCGGTGCCCTGGCTGCGCGTCACGCCGGCGACGGGCACGCTGACGGACAATGTTCGTCTGACCATTGAGGCGGATTGGGAGCAGGTCCCGCTCGACGCCGCTCCGGCCAGCTTCGTCATCGAGGTTTCCACGCGGGCCGAGCTCAACCCCTTGGACCCGGCAACGGCCAAATTCTCGGCGCCCACGCGGTTTGGCCAGAGCTACACAGTGACCGTGCCGGTTCTCAACCCGTCTGAACTGCGCCCGGGTACGTTTGATGGTCACATCGAGACCAACGAATACGTCTCCATCGAGGCTCAACACTTTACGCGCGCCGTAACGGCGGCTGGCATCGAGTGGCGCACGCTGTCCGACCATGGCCGCACCCTGGGTGGAGTGACCGTCTTTCCCGTGACGGCTGCCACCGTTGCCCCGGGGGGAAGTTCACCGAGGCTCGAATATGATTTCTTTCTCTTTTCCACCAAGGAGCTGAAGCTCGATTTGCACTTCGCCCCGTCCCTCGATTTTCAATCCGGCGACGGACTCCGGTTTGCGGTTTCCATCGACGACGGGGAACCGCAGGTGCTGAAGCTCGACACCTGGAAAACCCTGCAGACCTGGGAACAGGCGGTCGGGGATGGCGTGCGCCACGTGATGACGACACAGCCGGCGCTCGCGAAGGGCCGGCACACGCTCAAATTCTGGATGGTTACTCCCGGGGTTGTGCTGCAAAAGATCGTCATCGATGCCGGCGGGGTTAAACCCAGCTACCTGGGGCCGCCCGAAAGTCCGCGGGGAAAATAATCATGCGATACATCTCCTTCTTTCTCGGTCTCGCGATCGGCCTGCCGCTCCTGGCCCAATCCACGCCGCCGCCGTCGCGAGCGGCCGCCTCCGTGCCGTTCTGGCAACTCAGTCCGGAGGAGCAGGCCCGGATCAACCGGCTGACCGCCGAGGACCACGCCGACATGCTGCGACAGCTGGGGATCACCCGCTTGCGTCCCGGCCGCAACGGCAACCCGGCGCCGGGCACTCCCAATGCGGCCAATTACGACGAAGCGCTCGCCAACCCCTATCCGGATTGGCCCGAACTCCTGGTGACGCGAAGCGGCCAACCGGTCACGACCGCCCAGGAATGGTGGCAGCAACGTCGCCCGGAGATCCTGAGTGATTTTGAGAACGAGGTGGTGGGACGCATTCCCGCGAACGTGCCCGCGGTCAACTGGGAGGTGACGAGGACGGTCCAGACTTCGGTCGGCGGTTTGCCGGTCATCGCCCGTCAGGTGATCGGCCATGTGGCCAACCCCGCGCATCCGGAGCTCAGCGTGGACATCAAGATGGCGGTGGTGCTTCCGCTCGGGGTCAGGCAACCGGTGCCCGTGCTCATGATGTTCGGCTGGGGCAACCTGCCTGACGAGCCGACTCCGCGCTTCCCGGGCATGTCCGAACCGGATGCCCCGCCGTCGGCCGACCAGCTGATCACCGCGGGCTGGGGCTATGTTTCGCTCAGCACCGCCAGCATCCAGCCGGACAACGGCGCGGGCCTGGTGGAGGGCATCATCGGCCTGGTCAACGGTGGGAAACGCCGCACCCCGGAGCAGTGGGGCGCGTTGCGGGCCTGGGCCTGGGGGGCCTCGCGGGCCCTTGATTATCTAGAAACGCTGCCGGACGTTGATGCGAAGAAGGTCGGCATCGAGGGCGTGTCCCGCTACGGCAAGGCGGCCCTGGTCGCGATGGCCTTTGAGCCCCGCTTCGCCGTCGTGCTGGTGGGCTCGTCGGGCGAGGGCGGCGCCAAGCCGCACCGCCGCAACTTTGGCGAAGCCGTGGAGAACCTCACGGGCACGTATTCCTACCACTGGATGGCCGGAAACTTCATCAAATACGGGGCGGAGCAAGCGACGTTCGGTGCCAGGACGGCCGGAGACATCCCGGTGGATGCGCATCAGCTCATCGCCTTGTGTGCACCGCGACCGACCTTCATCAGCTATGGCATTCCGCAGAAGGGAGACGCCCTGTGGCTCGACCAGCAGGGCAGCTTCATGGCCACGGTGGCGGCCGGTCCCGCCTTCCGCCTGCTTGGCGTGCGCGATCTAGGCGTCACCGACGATTACCGCGTGGCGAAGATGCCGCCGGTCAACACCGGGTTGCTCGCTGGCACCCTGGCGTGGCGGCAGCACGACGGCGGTCACGAGGACCGCACCAACATGAGTTCGTTTCTCGCCTGGGCGAACAAGCTGCTGGCGCACTCGCCCCCGCATCGCCCGGCCGACCAGGCCGTGATGCGCGGCGACCGCAATTCCCACCTCGTGCACGCGGATCTGCTCGCGAAGGCGCGGGCCGGCGGGATCAGCCTTTATTTCATGGGCGACTCGATCACGCGCCGCTGGGGCGCGACGGACTATCCCGAGTTCCTCGCGCACTTTCGGCAGACGTTTCACGGCTGGAACGCCGGTAACTTCGGCTGGGGCGCCGACCTCACCCAGCACATGATCTGGCGTCTGCGGAACGGCGAACTCGACGGGGTCAACCCCAAGGTCATCGTGATCCTCGCGGGCACAAACAACGTGGGCAACCAGCCGGGTGACGCGGCCAAGGTGGCAGACATCACGCGCGGCGTCGCGACCGTGGTGGCGGCCTGCCGCGAGAAGGCTCCCCTCGCGAAGATCGTCCTGATGGGAATCTTACCGCGAAACGACAACCTCGCCGTGATGCCAGAGATCAACCGGATCAACGACAACCTTGTCCGGCTGGCCGATGGCCGCACGGTGCGCTTCCTCAACATCAACGACCGGCTGGCCGACGCCGATGGCAACCTCATCGAGGGCATGACCGTCGACAAACTTCATCTTAGCAAAAAGGGTTACGAAGTCTGGGCCGAGGCGTTGAAACCGATTCTGACAGAACTGCTCGGACCGCCGGCCGCGACCGACACGGCCCCGCCGCCGACCGGGGATCCCAGCACGCAGCCCGGCCGTTGAGTGGCCGGCACCGATTCACCGGAGTTTCCGGGCCGTGGCCAGTTCCTGCAGAGCCAGATCCTTGGCCGCTCCCGGGGGAAACGCGGCGACCCAGGCTTCCGCCGCCACCTGATCGCGCACCGCCCACTGGCGCACCACCCCGGCGATGGCTTGGTCGCGGACGGGTCCTGCGTCCAGGTGTTGCAAGACAAGCGTGGCGGCCTCCACCGGATCACTCTGCGCGCGGACCCACGCGACGCGGGTGAGTAGCTGGTCGCGGAGTTGCCCGGGCTTGTGTTGCACCACCCAGGCCACCGCGGCCTGGGGATTCTCCTCGGTCCAAAGCTGCGCATAGTGAAACAGGCTGCCGTCGTCGCTACCTACCCTCAGCAGCTCGGCGAGTTCGAGGGCGCCAATGGGATCACTCTGGCCGACCTGGTCGGTCACGGCCTTCGCCGCATTGCGCCGCTCCGCCTCGTCGCGCAGGCCGGTCAGCCACGTGAGGGTGCGGCCCAGGTCAATCGCCGCCCAGCGGGTGATGAGTTGGCGCAACAATTCCTCGCGCATCGCCCCGGGCTCCCAGGCCAGTGCCAGACGGGTGGCGGCGTCGGCGTCGCGGGCCAGCAGGCGGGGCAGCAGCACGGCAAAGGCCTGGTCGCGATCGGTCGCGGACGGGGAGCGCAGGCCGCGCTTGAGCGCGTCGGCCAGGTCGCCCTCTCGATCGGGGGCAGGGGATTCCGGCAAAGCGGCCGGCACTGGCAGAACCTCGTTGGTGTTTGCTGCCTCATGGCCAACCAAGGGACTCGCGGGCGGATGGGAGCGATTCTTTTCCGCCCCAAACCACCAGAGTCCCGCCAAGGCCAGGAGCCCGCCGGTCACGAGCACCGGCAGGATTTTTCGCTGTGCGGTCGGGCCGACAGGATCTTTCAGGACGCGTTTTTCCGGCGTCGAATCCATGCGACCAGGGCCAGGATGCTGAGGAACCAATAGCTGGGCGCGCCGCCGCCACCACCACCGCCGCCGCTGCTTCCGCCCGTGTTGCCGCCGCCCCCGGGGCTGACCACGGCCTGGGTCGTGGCGCTGGCGGTGGCGGAGTAGGCGCTGTTGCCGACGACATTGCCAGCGCGGACCCGGAAGTAATAGGTGGTGGATGCGGCGAGTCCGGTGACGCTGTAGCTCGTCGTGTTGTTGGCGAGAGTGCCGGCAATCTCCGTCCAAGGTCCGGTGGCGGCCGTAGCCTGCTCGACCTTGTAGGCGGTCTCGTTGCTGGCGTTGTCAGCCCAGGTCAGGTTGATCTGGGAGGCGGAAGCCGCCGTGGCGGCCAGGCCGGAGGGGGCCGTGGGCGCGGCCTCGCCATTGAGATACGCCTTCAGCCACGTCATCGCGGCGCGCTCTGTCCCGGTGCTGTTGAGGATGCCGGTGCCGGCCCGCCAGGTCTGGCCCTCGATATAGCCCCAGAGGGTGACGCCCTTCACGGCCGGGTGCGTCCAGATCGCGGGAAAGAGAATCTGGTATTGGGCCGACTGGGATTCCTCGGTTTGCAGCGGCCCGCGGATGTCGAGTTCGGTGATGTAGAGGTCGAGACCGGTCGCCGCATATTCGTTGAGGCAGGTGGTCATCTGGGCGGCGGACATGCTGTCGAGGTTGAAGTAGTGCGCCTGGATGCCGATGCCGTCGATCAGGTTGCGGGACTTGAGCAGGTTGATGATGGTGAGCATCTGGGCCCGCGCGTTGGCATCATTCTCGGTGCCGTACTCGTTGATGAAGAGTTTGGCGTTGGGAAACTTGGCGCGGGCCAGCTGAAAGGAGGTGATGACCCAGTCCCAGCCGGTGGTGCCGTCGCCGCCTAGCGCGTCCTTGAAGGGCATGGGGGTTTTCACCGGCTCGTTCACCACGTCGATGGCCCACAGGTTAGGGTAGCGGGCGGCGAGCAGGTTCATCCATTCCTCGATCTCCGCGCGTTGTTCCGATGGCGTGAGCGCGGTTAGCCAGGTGGGGTATTGGGCGCCCCAGACCAACGTGTGCTGCTTAAATTTGTAGTTGTTCGTCTGGGCGTAGTTGTAGGCAGTGTCGAGCGCACCCCAGTTCATCGTGTTGCGGGTGGCCTCGACGGAACCCCACTTGCCAGAGTTCTCCGGGGTGATCTGGTTCCAGTAGGTGCCGAAGTTCGCGGGCACGGAGCCGGCAACGATGTTGCCGAGGAACTTTTCCTTGCCGTTCGCGAGCTGGGCCGACGCGGCCACGGGCAGGAGCGCACAAGCCAGTGTGATTAACAAGGGGAGACGGGTAGTATTCATGGGGTGGGGCATGCAGGGACCAACGTCGCGCAACCCGGGGCGGATCTCAAACGGCCGCCCGCTCTCATACTAGAACATGGGCGGAAATACCGGTCGGACGGACGCAATGCTCTGGACGAAAACGGCCGGTTTGCTTGACTGTTGAGCAAATGAACGTCCGCCGTATCGCCGAGTTGGCCGGAATTTCACCGTCGGCGGTGTCGCTGGCCCTGCGGGACAGCCCGCGAATTTCGGCCAGGACCAAGGCGTCGGTGAAGAAACTGGCCCGCGAACATGGCTACTCCCCGGACGCCCGGATCGTCGAGCTGATGCGTCATCTGCGGAAGCCACCCTCGGTGCGCGAGCGGGCCTGCTTCGGGGTGGTCTCGTTCTACGACACGGCGCGGCCGTGGGAGGCCTCCTCCCATCTCACGAGGATCTACAAGGGCATGCAGTCCCGGGCCGACGAGCTGGGTTACCGGCTGGAGCCCTTGTGGCTGCGGGCGCCGGGCATGACCTACCGGCGGTTCGAGAACATTTTGTCGACGCGCGGCATCGAGGGCCTGCTCTGCTTCGGCAGTCCCGACCTCAACCAGGAATTTCCGGCGGAGCTCAGCCGGCACGCCGTGGTCACCGTGGGTCTCAGCATCCGCACGCCGCTGCATCGCGTGACGAGCCATTTCTACAACAACACGCTCAGTGCCCTGAACCGGGTGCACGCGCTCGGCTATCGCCGGCCCGGTTTGGTGCTGGGCACACACGAGGACAACCGGAGCGTCTACGCGCACAGCTCGGCGTACCACGGGTGGTGCGAACATGTTCTGGGCGGCGACATGATTTTGCCCGTGCTGAAAATAAAGGACATTGAAGAGGAGCCCTTGGCCGAGTGGCTGGGCCGGCATCGGCCGGATGTGGTGGTGTACGTTCACCTGCCGGACACGATCCCGCAGTTTCGGGCGATCCTGCGTCGGCTGAAGATCGCGGTGCCCAAGGCGCTGGGAGTCGTCGTGCTGAGCCATCAGGTGGAGGGGAGCGGATTTTCCGGGCTCCAGCAGAACCAGCATCTCATGGGCGCGTGGGCGGTGGAGTTGCTCGCCGCGCGCATTGCCAATCAGGATCACGGCATCCCCGAGTACCCCCGTATCGAGATGGTGGAAGGGGAGTGGATCGACGGCGGATCGCTCTGAATATTCATGAAACTCAACTGTTGACCTTCCTTTTGGTAGAATGGCTTTCTCGGGGGCCCTAACCTGCCATTCCCCCATGAAACTCGGTCTCGGCCTTTACCGGCACATGCTTACCCCGGAGAACTTTGCCTTTGCGAAACAGGCCGGGGCCACGCACATCGTGGCACATCTGGTGGACTATTTTCGCGGCGGCGCCGGGCACTCGGCCTCCGACGACCAGCCGCTGGGCACCGACTGGGGCTGGGGCCTCGCGGGGGATCCCGACAAGCTTTGGACGACCGAGGAACTGACCGCCATCCGCCAGAACGTCGAGGCAGCCGGACTGAAGCTGGAGGCGATCGAGAATTTCGACCCCGCCCACTGGGGGGACATTTTGCTGGATGGCCCGCGGCGCGACCAGCACATCGGGAATGTGAAGACGATCCTCCGGCGCCTGGGGGCGGCGGGAATTCCCATCATGGGCTACAATTTCTCCATCGCCGGCGTGGCCGGCCGCACCAAGGGAAACTACGCGCGCGGTGACGCCCCTTCCGTGGGCATGGAGGGACCCTACGATCTGCCGATGCCCAACGGGCTGGTCTGGAACATGGTCGTGGATCCCACCGCACCGTCGCGCGAGACGGGCACCATTCCTCCGGCGACCCACGAGCAGCTCTGGTCGCGCCTGCAACGCTTTCTTGATGAGGTGCTGCCCGTGGCCGAGGAGGCCGGGGTGCGTCTCGCGCTGCATCCGGATGATCCGCCGATGCCGACGATTCGGGGCCAGCCGCGGCTCGTGTACCAGCCGTCGCTCTATCAGAAGGTCATCGACCTCAATCCCAGCCCGGCCAACCAGCTGGAGTTTTGCGTCGGGTCGCTGGCCGAGATGACCGAGGGCGACATTTACGACGTGGTGGACCAATACAGCCGCCAGCATCGCCTCGGCTACGTCCATCTCCGCAACGTCCGCGACAAGGTGCCGCACTACAAGGAAACCTTCATCGACGACGGCGAGGTCGATGTGCTGCGCGTGCTCGCCATCCTCCGGCGCAACGGTTTTGCGGGCGTCATCATACCGGACCATGCCCCGCAGATGAGCTGCGCCGCGCCCTGGCATGCGGGCATGGCCTACGCCCTGGGCTTCCTCAAGGCGGGCATCATGTCCCTGGAGAACCGGTGATGAGCGTCGAGCTGCATTTCAACTCCCGTGTCACCACGGCGGCCACGGGGGCCTCGCTGTTCGCCTGTGGCGAGCAGCTGGGGATCGCCGTGCCGACGTCCTGCAACAAGCAGGGCAAATGCAAGGAATGCGTCGTGGAGGTGGCCGAAGGCATGGCCTGCCTGTCCGCGCCGGGACCGGAAGAGAAGCACCTGAAGGGGAATTTCCGCCTCTCCTGCCGCGCGCGGATTCTGGCGGAGGCGGGCACCGTGCGTTGCCACACGATGCGGCGCGGCACGATGAAGATCGAGAAACACGCCTTCGAACTTCCCACCGGACCGCGCCAATGGCGGCTCGACCCGGCGGTCACGCGGGACGGAGACCGCATTTTGCTCGACGGGATCGAGATCGACCGGGGCACGGGACCGCTGCACGGCCTCGCGATCGACCTGGGGACCACCACCGTGGTGATCCGGCTGCTCAACCTGGAAACCGGCGAGGTCGTCGCCGATTCCTCGTTTGAAAATCCCCAGCGCTTCGGCGGGTCCGACGTGATGGCGCGGATCCAGTACGACACGGAGGACCGCACGAAAACGCTGCAGCGCACGCTCGTCGGCTACCTCGGCCGGGCCATCTTGGAATTTCCCGTCGACCCGCGCTCGATCTACGAGGTGATCATCGCAGGCAACTCGACCATGCGGGACCTGTTCTTCCGCCTGTCGGTGTATTCGATCGGCCAGAGTCCCTACCAGTCGCTCACGGAACTGGAGATCGCCGAGGGTAAGCGGACCACCACGAGCCTTTCCGAAACCGCCCGGCGCCTGGGGCTGCCGATCCACCCCCAGGCACGCGTGCACGGCCTGCCGATCATCAGCGGACACGTCGGGGCGGATGCCGCCGCCTGCATGCTCGCGGTCGATCTGGCCAACGAGGAACGGATCGTGGCCGTCATGGACATCGGCACCAACACCGAGCTGATCATCGGCAATCGCCACAAGGTGATCGCCGCTTCGTGTCCCGCGGGCCCGGCCTTTGAAGGCGGGCAGATCACCTTCGGCATGCCGGGCCTGCCGGGTGCGATCGAGAAGGTCGTGATCCGCGACGACGGCCGTGTGGAAACCTCGGTGATCGGCGATGTGCCGGCCGAGGGTCTCTGCGGCTCCGGTTTGGTCGACCTGTTGAGCGAACTGGTGCGCACCGGGCGCATGAACGCCCTCGGCCGCTTCGAGGAGTCAGGGCAGGATTTTGTCGTCGCCCCGGGTGCCGACCGGCCGGTGACGTTCAGCGAGGGCGACGTCAATGCGCTGGCACAGGCCAAGGGGGCGAACGTCGCCGGGCTGCAGATCGCCTTTGCCGAATATGGCATCGATTATTCCCGCCTCGATGTCTTCTACCTCGCCGGCGGCTTCGGCCGGCACCTGAACATCGCTTCGTCAAAACGCATCGGCCTCATTCCGAACATCGACAGCAAGCGCATCCTCCAGGTGGGGAATGCTTCGGTGGAAGGGGCCTGCATCGCGCTGCTCTCCCGCGCCAAACGGCAGGAGCTCGAGGACCTCGTGAAGCGCGTCACGCACTGCCGGCTCGAGACGCACCCGGGCTTCTTTGATTTTTTTGTGGAGGGCTGTCAGTTCGCCCCCGTCGGTCAATCCCAGGAGGTTGCGGAAACGTGAGCACCGCGACCAAGGAGACCTTTGATGCGTCCCCGGCCTTCGACGTGCCGGTCGCGGAATATCACCGGCTGCTCGGCTATCCCGCCGGACATCAGCTGACGGAACGGGCCCGGGAACTTTCGGCGTGGGCGCGGGACTGGTACGCCCGGCATGGCCGGCCGTGGATTTACCTGCGGCGGGCCGGACTGCACCTGGACGCGGACCGGCTCGAAGTGGATGGCGTGCCCTTTGGCTCCCGGCGGCTGCGCGCACATCTGGAGCAGCATCAGGCCCGGAGCGCGATGTTGTTGGCGGTCAGCGCCGGTCCGGAGTGCGAGGAACACGCGCGGCAACTCTGGCAGGAGGGCAAGCCCGACGACTATTTCTTCCTCGAGATGTACGGTTCCGCAGTGGTCGAGAATCTCGTCGCCCGTACCAGCGGTCGCGTCTGCGATCTAGCGGCGCACGAGGGTCTGATGGCGATCCCGCATTACAGCCCCGGCTATTCGGGTTGGGATGTGGCGGACCAGAACAAGCTCTTTGCAGTCATCACGCAGGGCATGGGCCAGGCGTTGCCCGGGCCGCTTGAGGTAATGACCAGCGGCATGCTGCGTCCCAAGAAATCCTTGCTGGCGGTCTTTGGTCTGGCGCCGGTCTCGACGCGGACGACTGCGAGCGCGGCTGCGACCCCGTGTGAGAACTGCGCTTTTTCGCCCTGCCAGTATCGGCGCACCGCCTATCGCCACCGCGGGTTTGGCTCCGAGATTGTTCCCGTTCCGGTTGCGGCGGAACCGGCGAACCGCCGCGCCGGCCCTCTGACCGTGGATGCGAAATATTCCGTCAATGCCCGGGCCCTGCGCAAATGGGCCGTGGAACGGGTCCGCCTCACGGAACGCGACGACGGTGGCGTGGAAGCGGTCTTCCGTTTCGATGGCACCACCTGTTCCAATATGGGGCAGGCGCTGGCGTTCGATTATCGGGTCACGCTCAGCGGTCCCGATAATGGCTATCGCATTCTGGAATCCTCCTGCCGGCCCGCCGCCGGCGATGAGGGCCACCAATCAACCTGCGCCTACCTGAGCAACCCCGGGAAGCACCTGCACGACATCGCCGCCGACCAGCCCTTGCTGGGGCAGCCGCTGGATGAGGTGCTGAGCTGGACCCGCACCCCCGCGCCCGCGGGATGCCACTGCACGGCGGACAGCCGCGCGCACAAATGGGGCCTCGCGCTCGAAGCGATTCACTATAGCCTCGTGTCATCACGCCAACCCCACCCCGTCTCCCTTTAACCACGCCATGATCAAACTCTGCGATATCAACGCTGCCGCCACCGAAAAACTCCCGCCGGGCTTTGCCGACAAATCCGGCATCGGGGTCCACTACGTCGATGCCTTCATCAAACCGATGAACGCGGCGTTGCCCGACGGCACCCGCGTCGCCTGCAAGCGCCGCGGACTCAAGGTCACCCTCAAGGTCGGTCTCACCAAGAAGGGCGACGGCCTCATGCGCCGCCTGCAGGTGAGCCAGGATCCGGTGGTGATGCTCAAGGCCTGTCTCGAGGAGGCGGCCACGGCCGCCGGCGTGCAGCTGCAGATCACGGACAAGGAAATCCTGATCACGCCCTGACGGCGAAGGACCAAGCGCCAAGTACCAAGTAACAAGTGCCAAGTAACAAGTATCCAGACTCCCCGATTCAAGACCCTGAACCCCAGACCCCAATCCAGACATGACACCGACCCAATGGGACATCTTCAAACGCGCCTCGCGCATGGAAAAACTCAGCAAGGTGCCGATGGCCATGATCATCGACAGTCCTTGGATCCCCGGCTACACCGGGGTGAAGCACATGGATTTCTTTCTGGATCCCCAGGTGTGGTTCCAGTCGCACCTGAAGATCCATCAGGAATTCCCCGACATCATCTTCGTCCCCGGCTGGTGGATGGAGTACGGCATGGCCGCCGAGCCGTCGGTGCTCGGCTCCAAGATCAAGTTCTGGCAGGACAACACGCCGAGCGAGTACCACATGCTCTTCAACATCGAGGATGTGGACAAGCTGCCGGAGTATGAGGTCGAGGCGGACGCCTTTATGGCCATGACGCTCCACCGGCTCCGCATGCAGAAGCAGCAGGTGCTGGACACGGGCGAGATCTTCACGATGGCGACCGCGCGCGGGCCGATGTGCACCGCCGGCTTTGCCCGCAACACCAGCGACTTCATGATCGACCTCGTCGAGAAAGCCGAGTGGGCCCACAAGCTCCTCGACCTCTGCACGCGGCTGATCATCGACTGGCTCAAGGCGCAGATCAAGATCATGGGGCCGACGGTCGAGGGCATCTTCCTGCTCGACGACATCGTCGGCTTCGTGAACGAGGACCACTATCAGGAGTTCTGCCATCCCTACCTGAAGCGCATCTGCGATGCGTTTCCCAAGGACTGGGTGAAGCTCTACCACAACGACGCCTCGATCGAAGCCTGCCTCGAGCACCTGCCGGACGCCGGCTTCAACATGCTCAACTGGGGCAAGCAGACGGACATCGCGGACGTGAAGGCCCGCATCGGTGACCGGATGTGTCTCATGGGCAACGTCAACCCCCTCGAGGTCGGGGTGCGCGGCACCCCGGCGGAAGTGCGCGAGGCCACGCTCGACGTGCTTGAGAAGGGCGCCAACAACGGCAAGGGCCTCGTCCTCTCCGTCGGCGGCGGCACCAGCCCGGGCATGCCCCGGGAAAACATCGTCGCGATGAAGGCGGCGCTCGACGAATTCAACCGGGCGCACTTCGGCAGTGCCTGAAAAAACTTGGAGGGCCCGTCACCTGACGGGCCACGGCTGGTCAGGTGACCAGCCCTCCAACCCAAAACGACCGGACTTAAAGACTTTCCAAACAAAAAACCAAAATTCCCATGCCTGACTACGCGTTGATGAACCAGTGTATTTACGAAGGTAAAGCCAAGGAGGTCGAGCAGTTGACCCAGGCTGCCCTCGCGGAAGGCCGCACCGCCCAGGAGATTCTCTCCGACGGCCTGATTGCCGGCATGAGTGTCGTCGGCGAAGACTTCAAACATAACATCCTCTACGTGCCCGAGGTGCTCATCGCGGCCCGGGCCATGAAGTCCGGCATGGGCGTGCTCAAGCCCCTGCTCAGTGCCAAGGGGGCGGTGAACTCCTCCTCCGGCCGCCTGCTCATGGGCACGGTGCGCGGAGACCTGCACGATATCGGCAAGAACCTCGTCTGCATGATGGCCGAAGGCGCCGGCTTCGAGGTCAAGGACATCGGCGTCGACCAGAGCGTCGAGAAATTCGCGGCCGCCGCCGAGGAGTTCAAACCCGACATCATCGGTATGAGCGCGCTGCTCACCACCACCATGACCTACATGAAGACGGTCATCGATGGTTTTGCCGTGCCGGGCCGCGATCATATCAAGATGACGATCGGCGGTGCGCCCATCAGCCAGATGTTTGCCGACGAAATTGGGGCGGACGGTTATGGAGCCGATGCCTCATCCGCGGTGGATCTCTTCCTCTATCTCGTGGGCAAGGGCGCTGCGCCCAAGGCGGTGGTCAAGGCCGGAGTCGCGCCGACGCCAACCCAGCTGGCCGCCCAGCGCGGGCTCAACCCGGTCTCGAAATACCAGATCCTCTACTGGCAGGAGCTGCCGTCGGCAGTGAAGGTCTGGGACGATTTCGGTGAGGTGAAAATGGATCTGCCCGGCAAGTTTGCCGACCGCATCGATGCCGCCGCCCAAAAGCGCGGGCTGATCTCCGCGGACGACTACACCGCCCAATTGAAATGGGGCGAGGAACTGGAACGTCCCGGTGCACCCGAGGATGTGGCCAAGGCTCTCGCACAGGAACTGGACAAGCCCGTCGGCGGCACCACGACGTGATGACTACTCCTAAAAAACTGCATGTGGTTGGTGAGCTGATCAACAATTCCTACGGTCGCGCTCGCAAGGCCTTCACCGACCGCAACCCGTCGGATTATGCCCATCTCGCGAAACTTCAGGCTGACCTCGGGGTGGAGTACCTCACCCTGAATCTTGACGGCACGGCGCGCATCCAGGTGAAGATGGAGGAGATGCTGTCGCTGTTGCCCGACGTGATTGCCGCCATCCAGGCGGTCACCGACCGGCCCATCA
>JBDKHE010000034.1:0-2708 GCA_039797805.1 Verrucomicrobiota bacterium | reverse complement strand
CGCTTAGGCCTGATTCTCGGAGCAGTGAGGCGTGAATTGCATCACGCCCACAGAATTCCTCTTGGTCCCGCAACTAGCCCGACCCCGCCGCTCCGTTCCCTCCGTTGCCTCCTGTGCCACCTGCCGGCTTTCCGTGTATTCCGTGTGTTCCGTGGTTAACCCTGCTTTTGTCTGTATTCGTGACCCTTTCGTGTCCTTTCGTGGGCAATCCTTCCGATCCCGATCCAATCCGTTTTGTTCACCACAGAACACACGGAACACACAGAAAGCCGATCGTGCTCAGCAGAACCCTGAACCAGGCCCGGCGGGGAGCGCCGGCCCTACACGCGGCGGCCTTCGCTCAATCCCGGCTGTTTTCGGAATTGTCGTGGTCCTTGCGGTAGTCCCGCGGTGTACAGCCGCAGGCCCGACGGAAGGCCTCGTTGAAACGGCTGATCGAGCTGAATCCCGAACTGTAGGCCACGTCCACGATCTTCTGGTCGGTGGTGGCCAGCAGCCGCTTCGAGTGGAATATCCGGTGATGGGTCAGGTGATCGATCAGGGTGGTGCCGAACACCCGCTTGAAGAGGCGCATGGCGGAGTTCGGATGCATCGTCACGGCCTTGCCGATGTCGGTGATCGTGATCGGCTCGACGTAGTTCTGGGCGATGAAACACACCATCTGCTCCACCTTGTTCAGGGCGCCGACCTGGATCTTGGCGGCCACGCGCGGCTTCTTGACCGCGGGCTCGGCCGCCAGGGTCGCGGCCAGCCGGCGCAGGCGCGTTTCCATCTCCCGGGTGACAATGTCCCGGATGATCCGTGAGTTCCCCTTGAGGTCCTCCTCCCATTGCTCAAACAGCGCCGTGTCAAAGCCGGCCCGCACCGCGAGCGGCTCGCTGATCACCTCGCCCCGCATCAGCGGATGCACGATCGAGTCGGGCAGCTGGCTTTGCAGGAACCACGCAAGCGGCAGCGTCGCCACAAAGTACTCCGTGTCCTTCTCGTAATCGATGATCTGGTGGGGAATCGCCGCCCAGAACGCCGTCAGCCTGCCGGTCTGCACCTTGATCTTCCGGGCGCCGATCATGTAGGTCACGCGGCCCCGCCGCAGCATGTTCAGCTGGATCTCATTGTGGTGGTCCGGACGCTGCATCGGCGACGGAACCCAACGCACGCACGTCAGGCCGTAGCTGGTGAAATTGGGTCGATCGTTCTCGAATTTGGCCATGGGTTAGGATCCCGTTGAAAGTATGTCCGTCCAAGGGGGAAACAATGTCAATAATCGCCTATTATTCTCGGCGTTTGTTGCTATTCGTAACCCTGTCCCCGCAGGTCGCCCGCTTTCTTCCGTTGGTACAGTCAGACACCCTCCTTTCCCGCCATGCCCCTCTTTTTCCGGACATGAAAAACTTCCTACGCCACCTCATCCTCATGCTTGGCCTGCTGGGCTTCGTGTCGGTCCACGCCGGTGAACGGTCCCTCGTCGACACCTCGCATTCCCCGCATGCGGTCATGTACATGCCCGACCTTGCCGATGTGAAATGGAACGGCGGCCTCCTCGGCGAGCGCTTCGACGTCGCCCGCGATGTCATGGTGCCCCACATGGGCGAGCTGATGAGCAACCCCGCCACCAGTCCCGCCTGGCGCAACTACCGCATCGCCGCCCGCCTCGAGACCGGCAAGTTCTCCGGCCCGCCGTTCAACGACGGTGATTTCCTGAAGTGGTTCGAGGCCCTCGCCCAGGTCTACGCCATCACCAAGGATCCGGCCATCGACGCCCGCATGGACGAGATCATCGCCGTGGTCGCCAAGGCCCAGCGCGAGGACGGGTATCTCCATACCCAGACGATCATCCCCCAGCGCAACGGCGATCCCGTGAAGGAATTCGCCGACCGCGAGCACTTCGAGACCTACAACATGGGGCACCTGATCACGGCGGCCTGCATCCACTACCGCGTCACGGGCAAGACCTCCATGCTCGATCTCGCCCGCAAGGCCGCCGACTACATCGACCGCCTCTGCCACGACCGTCCCCTGGAACTCGCCCGCAACGCGATCTGCCCCTCTCACTACATGGGGGTCGTCGAGCTTTACCGCGTCACGCACGAGCCCCGCTATCTCGAGCTGGCCAAACAGCTGATCGAGATCCGCAGCCTCGTGCCCCCGCAGGACGGCAGCGACCACAATCAGGACCGCATGCCCTTCCGCCAGATGACCGAGGCGGTCGGCCACGCCGTCCGCGCCAACTACCTCTACGCCGGGGTCGCCGATGTCTACGCCGAGGACGGCGACCAGAGCCTGCTGAAGACCATCGAGACCATTTCCGACAACGTCGCCGGACAGAAACTCTACATCACCGGCATGACCGGCGCGATCTACGACGGCGCCTCGCCCGACGGCGTCGACCACACCAAGCACAAATACATCAAGACCATCCACCAGGCCTACGGCCGCGACTACCAGCTGCCCAACCTGACCGCCTACAACGAGACCTGCGCCACCATCGGCTACGGCATGTGGATCTGGCGCATGCTGGCCCTCACCGGCGATGCCCAGTACGCCGATCTGTTCGAGCAGACCCTCTACAACGGCATTCTCCCCGGCATCAGCCTCGAGGGTAAGGACTACTTCTACGTCAACCCGCTGAAGAAGATGAAGGAGTTCGACGTGCCGCTCCGCTGGTCCCGCACCCGCGTGCCCAACATCCCCGTCAGCTTCTGCTGCCC
>JBDKHE010000033.1:0-12467 GCA_039797805.1 Verrucomicrobiota bacterium | reverse complement strand
TCCAATTCGGCATCCTGCCCCACCCTCACTCCATGTTGTCCCGCGTGAAGGCCGAGCCGGTTTTCAGTTTCCACACCCGCGTCGGCCTGGTCAAAACCCTCCCGGCGGGCACGGGCATCAGTTACGGCCGCACGCTGAAACTCAGCCGGGACTCGCGGGTCGCGGTGCTCACGGCGGGTTACGGGGACGGACTCGCGCGTTCCAGCGGTGCGCGCGCCCAGGTGCTGCTGAACGGCCGGCGCTGCCCGGTACTGGGTCGCATCACCATGGACCAGACCATCGTCGATATCACCGATGTGGCCGGCCCGGTTTCATGCGGCGATCCCGTCGTGCTCGTGGGACGACAGGGTTCGGACGAGATCAGCATCACCGAGTTCAGCGACTGGGCGGAGACGATTCCGTGGGAGACGTTGTGCTCCGTGACCAAGCGCGTGCCGCGTCTCTATCGAAACGCGAGCGGCGTGTAGACCGCATCCGACGCGACCGGCCCGGACCCTCAGGCGGGTTTGCCGATGCCGGAAGCCGTGAAGCCGATTTTCCGCAAGGCGACGAGGTCGACGATATTGCGCCCATCGAACAGGAATGCCGGCTTGGGCATGGCCGCGAAAATCTTGGCGTAGTCGAGGGTCTTGAACTCGTCCCACTCCGTCACAATCGCGATGGCATGCGCGCCGGCACACGCCGCGTAGGCATCCTTGGCCACGGTGAGCCGCGGATTGTCCATGCCCTTGCCGATGGTGTCGGCGATGATTTCGTTGGCGGGCACCTTCGGGTCGTAGACGCAGACGTTGGCGTGCTCGGAAAGCAGGTCACGGCACACATTGATCGCGGCGGACTCGCGGGTGTCGTTGGTGTCCTTCTTGAAGGCGAAGCCGAGCACGGCGATTTTCTTGTCGGCCACGGTGTTGAAGAGCGACTTGACGATCCGGGAGGCAAACCGGCTCTTCTGCCAGTCGTTGATGCCCACCACGCTCGTCCAGTAGGCCGCCACTTCCGGCAGCCCGAAGCTCTCGCACAGATACGTCAGATTCAGAATATCCTTCTGGAAGCACGATCCGCCGAAACCGACCGAGGATTTAAGGAATTTGGGACCGATGCGGCTGTCCTTGCCGATGGCGTTGGCGACTTCGTCGACGTCAGCCCCGGTGGCCTCGCAAAGGGCGGAGATGGAGTTGATCGAGGAAATGCGCTGCGCCAGGAACGCGTTGGCCACCAGCTTGGAAAGCTCCGAGGACCAGAGATTGGTCGTGATGATGCGCTCACGCGGAACCCAGCGCCCATAAACCCCGGCCAAGGTTTCCATGGCCTTTTCCCCGCGCGGGGTGCGCTCGCCACCGATCAGCACGCGATCCGGGGCCAACAGGTCCTTGACGGCGGTGCCTTCCGCGAGGAACTCCGGGTTGGAGAGCACCTGAAAATCCAGCCCCTTGGAATTCGAGGAGACGATCGCCTTGATGGCGTCAGCGGTCTTTACGGGGATCGTGGACTTTTCCACGATGATTTTGTCGGACTCCGCATGCTCGGCAATCGTCCGCGCCACCGACTCGATGTAGCGCAGGTCGGCGGCCCGGCCGGCACCCACGCCATAGGTCTTGGTCGGGGTGTTCACCGCCACAAAGATGATGTCGGACTTCTTAATCTGTCCGGCCACGTCGGTGGAGAAAAACAGGTTGCGGCCCCGGGCCTGCTGGACGACCTCGTCAAGGCCCGGCTCGAAAATCGGCAAGTTGCCGCTGTTCCAGGCCGCGATCCGGGCGGCGTTCATATCTACCACCGTGACGGTGATATCGGGACATTTCAGAGCGATCATGGCCATCGTCGGACCACCCACGTAACCGGCGCCAATGCAGCAGATATTCATAGTAAATAAAAGAAGCCGGCATCGTGCCGGCCTCAGGAGAAAAACCAAGGAGAATTAATGTCAGGCCGGGCTCGGTGCCGGCGCGGCGGCCGGTCCGGTCGAATCTTCGGACGATGACTTTTCCGCAGACTTGACGGCTCCGCTGGGCGGCAGCTTGGGCGGCTTGACTGCGACGATCGGGGATTTGATCTCACCGTCCTTGAGAATCTCCAGCACGTGGCGACCTTCGATCGTCTCGTGTTCGAGCAGGGCGGCGGCGATCTTGTCCAGGGCGCTGCGGTGCTCCTTGATGATCCCTTCGGCCCGTTTGTATTGGGTCTTGAGAATATCGGAGACGGCGGCGTCGACCTGCCGGGCGGTGTCCTCGCTGATGTGCTGCGAGCGGGTGATGTCGCGGCCCAAAAACACGGTGTCCTGGTTCTCGCCCATGGCCACCGGGCCCAGCTCGCTCATGCCATAGTCGCAGACCATGGCCCGGGCGATGCGCGTGGCCTGCTTGATGTCACCATAGGCACCGTTGCTGAAATCACCGGTGACGAGTTCCTCGGCGATACGGCCACCCATGGCCATGGCGACCTCGTCGAGGAGTCGCTTGCGGGGCCGGGTGAGGATATCCTTGGTGGGCAGATAAGTCGTGCTGCCGAGACTCTGGCCGCGGGGAATGATGGTGACCTTGTGCACCGGCACCGTGCCATCATCGAGCACCGCCTGGACCACGGCGTGACCGGCCTCATGCCAGGCCACCAGACGTTTCTCGGCGTCATCCATCACGCGACGCCGTTCGCGGCCCCAGAGGACCTTGTCGCGGGCGTCGTCGATGTCGATCATCTCGACCTTCTTCTTGTTGCGGCGGGCGGCCAGCAGGGCGGCCTCGTTCAGGAGATTGGCCAGTTCGGCACCGGAAAGACCGGGCGTGCCGCGGGCAATGAGTCCCAGTTCGACGTTGTCCGAGAGGGTGATTTTCCGGCCATGCACGCGCAGGATCTGCTCACGACCGATGATGTCGGGCAGATCAATGTACACCTGCCGATCGAAACGACCCGGGCGCAGCAAGGCGCTGTCGAGCACGTCGGGGCGGTTGGTCGCGGCGATGATGATGACCCCCTCCTGCGTGTCGAAACCGTCCATTTCCACGAGCAGGGAATTGAGCGTCTGCTCACGCTCATCGTTGCCACCGCCCAAGCCGGCGCCGCGCTGGCGGCCGACGGCGTCGATTTCATCGATGAAGATCAGGCAAGGCGCGTTCTTGCGGCCCTGCTCAAACATGTCGCGCACGCGGCTGGCGCCGACGCCGACAAACATTTCCACGAAGTCGGAACCGCTGATGGAGAAGAACGGCACGTCGGCCTCTCCGGCGATCGCCTTTGCCAGCAGCGTCTTGCCGGTACCGGGAGGTCCGACCATCAAGATGCCTTTCGGGATGCGACCGCCGATTTTCTGGAATTTCTTGGGATCCCGCAGGAATTCCACGACCTCGCTGACTTCCTCCTTGGCCTCGTCGCAGCCCGCGACATCGGTGAAATTGATACGATCCTTGTCCCGGGTAAGCATCTTCGCCCGGCTCTTGCCGAAGCTGAGGGCACCTTTGCCCGCGCTCTTGAGCTGACGAACAAACAGGAAATAGAGCAGACCGATCACCAGGATAAACGGCAGCACGTTGTAGAGCAGCTGCGTCATCGCCGTGGTGGCGGGCTTTTCCACAAAAACCTTGGACTTCTGCAAGCGCTCGAGGTTCGAGTCGGTCAGGCGGCCATTGGCCGTGAACGCCTTTGTCGCGGTGCCGGCCGCATTCTGCAGGATGGCCTCGTTGGTCTCGCCGGTGAGAATCGTCCAATCACGTCCGCCGGTGGCTTCACTGCGGATGGCTCCATTGGCCACTTTGCCCGCTACCGCCAGTTCCACGACCTCTTCAATGCCAAGGACCGCAGGTTGCGGCTTCGTCGCAGGGTTGAACCAAAAGAGGGAAAAAATGGCGCCGATGATCGCCACCCAGATGAGGCCGGTTTTCAGGGGGAAACCGTCAGGGGGCAGGCTTTTGAGCGGGCGGCGCTTCTTGTTGTTATCTTTTTCAGACATGTGTGATTAGAGTATCGTTCAAAGTGAATGTTCCTGTAGGATAAGTCAACCGGAGCAGCACTTGAATCTTTGGCCAGACTCGTAATGGGTCAGCTCCGGCTCAACCTCAAATGTCCGTCGCGAATGACGCCAAAGGACGTGCGGCCGAGACTGAATCGGGTCGCCTGACCCCGTTCCACCGCCGCCAGCAACAGCGCGAAGCCCTGCCGGGAAAGATCCGTTTCGGGACGGACCGCCAGCAACCAGCGGTGCAAAGCCCTTCGAATCACCGCCCTCGGCAATCCCTGCAGCGCCCTGACATCAAGCCGGCCGCGCTTGAGCGCCCCGAGCCGGTCCACCCAGCTCTCCAAGGCCGTGTCATCCTCCTCCAGCAAATCCCTTGAAAGGGCCGCGCCGGCCAGAGCGTCGCGGCCGGCCGCCTGAGTCCACGCCGGCAGCACCGACTGCCGCACCCGATTCCGAAAAAACGTCCCGGCGGAGTTGGACCCGTCCTCACGCCACTCGGCGCCGACCTCCCGGAGGGCGGCCACGATCGCGGCTTTTTTCAAGGTCAGCAGCGGACGCAAGTGCACCCGACCGTCGCCCATCGGCTGAACAGGACGCGGAGCCGCCAGCCCACCCACCCCGCTGCCTCGCGCCAGTCGCATCAGCATGGTTTCCGCGATGTCGTCCTGTTGATGCCCCAGCCAGAGGTGGGTGATCTTTCGGCGAGCCATTTCGCGGTTGAAGAACGCAAAGCGGGCCGTGCGCGCCTCGGCCTCACTGGCGTCAGCATGCGCTGCCTGCCAGCGCCCAGCGACATACCTGACCCCGAGCGAGGCGCAAACGCGGGCACAGAACCGTTCGTCCGCCAGCGAAGCCTGGCCACGCAGCCGGTGGTTGAAATGCAACACCACGAAATCCCGTCCCCAGCGCCCCGGGGCCTCCGCCCAGAGCAACAACAGCAGCGCGAGCGAGTCGGCTCCCCCGGAGAAAGCCACGGCCCAGCGCGCCAGGCGGGAGTTTCCCCGGCGTTTTTGACGCACCAGGGTCGCCCGCGCCGCCTCCATGGCGACCGGGTGGAGCGCCGCATGAGAAAGGTGTTTCCCGAGCGCCATCGCCACTCCCGGCCAGTCGAGGCGGCGATTGCGCTTGGTGATCACGGTAATCTTGGCGGGCGGGCCTTTCTTGGAAAGACCCGGCCCTGCCGTTTGTGGACGTTCCCTTATTTGAAGCTCAGGAATTCCTTGCCGAAATACGGCACCAGGGCGGCGGGAATCTTCACGCGGCCATCGGCCTGCAGGTTGTTCTCGAGCAGGGCGGCCAACACGCGCGGAACCGCCAGGCCGGATCCGTTCAGAGTGTGCACCAACTCCGGCTTGCCCGTCTCCTTGTTGCGGAAACGGATCTGCGCACGGCGCGCCTGGAAGGCCTCGAAGTTCGAGCAGCTCGACACTTCCAACCAGCGCTTCTGGCCGGCGGCCCAGACCTCGAGGTCGTACTTTTTGGACTGCGCAAAACCGAGATCGCCGCCGCACATCAGCAACACGCGGTACGGCAGCTCCAGCTTTTGCAAGAGACGTTCCGCATCGGCGCGAAGCTTGTCCAGCTCGTCATAGCTCGAGGCCGGATGAACCCACTTGAGGAGCTCGACCTTGTCAAACTGATGCACGCGATTCAGTCCGCGCACATCCTTGCCATAGCTGCCCGCCTCGCGCCGGAAACATGGCGTGTACGCACAGCGGCAGATCGGCAGGGCATCCTGCTCGACAATCTCATCGCGGAAGAAATTGGTCAGCGGGACCTCCGCCGTGGGGACGGCATAGAGCTTGTCGGCTGTCTCGTACATCTGGCCTTCCTTGTCCGGCAACTGGCCGGTGGCCGTGGCGCTGGCGGCGTTCACGAAGATCGGCGGGCTGACCTCGGTGTAGCCGGCCTTGCCGTCCTCATCCAAAAAGAACTGCAGGAGCGCGCGCGACAAACGGGCGGCATCCCCGATGAGAAAAGGGAAGCCCGCTCCGGTGACCTTGGCGCCGCGGGCAAAATCGATCAGGTTGCTGAAACCGGCGATTTCCCAGTGCGGCAGGGCGTTGGGCGAGACCGCCTCGATCGAACCGTGGGTGGCGAAAACGACGTTTTCCTCGGGCGTCTTGCCGTCCGGCACGCTGCTGTGCGGAATGTTCGGCAGGGTCATCATCGCGGCCTGCCATTTTTCCTCCAAGCCCTTGAGCCCTTCCTCGCGGGCCTTCACCTCGGCCGAGACCGCCTTCATTTCCTGCACCTTGGCGAGGAACTCCGGCGTGCCTTTCTTGAGGGCGGCCATCTCGTTGTTCGCGGCCTTTTGCTTCGAGCGCAGGGATTCCACCTCGGTCAGCATGGAGCGCCAGGCCGCGTCGAGGGCGAGGACGCCGTCGAGGTCGGCGTCGAGATGCTTGCGCGCAATGGCGTCACGCACCGTTTGGGGAGATTCGCGGAGAAGCTTGGGATCGAGCATGGGAAAAGCGCATTCAATGCGGATCCCCCGGCTTGAACAGGCTAAATTTGACGCAGGCCCCGGCCGTCAGCACGAAACCGGCCTCAGGGGGCCATGGGCCAAGGCCCGCCTTGTCGGCGAGCCCGACACTCAGGCCGTGACCAAGGACCCTTTTGCCTGGGCCCTTTTCAGCGAGGCTTCGATCCGGTTGAAGAGATAGAACACTTCCTTGGCCGACAGGTGGGCGAGCTCGCCGACCGGCGCCTGGATGGCATAGTTCGTGGGACTCTTGATCGGATAGGGACCCGACAAGCGGGGATCCGTGGGTCCGAACAGGCCGATGGTCTTGAAGCCCATGGCGGCCGACAAATGCATCGGTCCCGAATCGTTGGAGATCACCCAATCTGCCTTGGCCAGCAGGGCGGGCAGCGACGTAAGGCTGGTGTTGCCGGTCAGGTTGACGAAGGAACCGTCGGGGACGGACTCCCGGCAAGGCAGGTAATGGCTGCCGGCCCAGACCACCTTGCGACCGGCCTCGCGAATCAGGAGCGAAGTGAGCTGGCTGAAGCCGTTCCACTTCTTGTTGTCCTGGCCGCTGTCCGGAAAAATCAGGATCGGCCGCAGCCCCTTTCGCGGATCCATGAAGCCGAGGTTGAGCCGGTCGATGTCGCGAAAGCGCAACGGACCGACGATCCGCGCTTCGGCGCCCACCACCGGGCAAAACTGGAGCAACCGCTCCAGGGCGTGCGCGGTGCGTCCTTCCGGAGCCTCCTTGATCTTCTCGTCGTAGAAGAAACCCGCACCTTCCCGGGCGTCGGGCCGGCCGACCTTGCGTTTGCCGCGGGACCACTTGGTCATAAGGCCGGTGCGGAGCAATCCTTGGAAATCACAAACGAGATCGAACTCGCGTTTCCGGACGCCGCGCATCATCCGGAAAAACCCGCGCGCGCCTTCCTGACGCTGGAACATGTAGACCTGGTCAATCGCCGAGCAACCCCGGACCAACGGGGAAAAGATATCCCGCACAATCCAGGAAATGCGCCACTCGGGCTTCTGGGCCTTGATCGATGCAGCCACCTGCAGCCCGTGCACAATGTCGCGCAGGGCGGAAGGCTTGATGATGAGCATCTCTGGCATGGTGTCAGGACTGGACCGCAAGGTCAGCGCGGCGTTCCTAAGATTGGCGCAAAATCATCGAACGCAAACGCGAACCCGCCGTCACCAGCACAACTGGCAATATTTTCAGTCGGCTGGCGAGCCTGACCTTCTGCGTGTTTCCACCCATGCGTCCGGCAAATCAGCGCCAATGTTCCGCGACCCACGGGGTGGGCCGGACATGACGGTAGGCATTCTTGCTCTTGCCCACGATCGCCTCGGGGGGATTGGGGTTGCCGTGGAAGACCACGATCTTGGCCCCCGCCGGCAGCTGCGGCGTCCGGACCCAGTTCAGCGGGAACGACGAGAGGCAACTATACTTGAAACTCACACACCACTCTTTGGGCCAGTAGCTCAACAGGCCCTTGCGCTGCATTTCGCGCGTGAGGTATTCCTGCTCATTGCGTACTTCGCCCTTCACCCGGTCGATGTTCTTCACGAAGTAATCCAAGATGTCCGGATGGGCCCCGGCCTCGAACCGGTAGACCGAGGAATTGCCGGTGATCCGCCAGGGCTTGGCCCAGTCATGAATGATGCAAAACTCTCCCGGGTGATCGAAGAAACAGTCCATGCTGCCGGTGATGCAGATGTCCAAATCGAGGAAAAGGACCGGTCCCTTGAGATCGCCAAACGGGGACTGAAAGGTGGACAGTTTCCGCCAGCCGCGTTCCTTGTCGGCCGGCAGGTTCATCGCCGGCAGGGGCTTGATCTCCACGCCCGGGACAATGCCCTGCCCGTCGTCCGTGTAGCAGATGAAACGATGCGGTCGCCGCAGGTGGCGGCTCAGCATCGACCGGAGGGTGTTCACGTATTCGGGCCCGTATTTCACACCCCACTTCATGCAAATCACATTAACCATGGGGGGTGTGCCTAGCCGTTCGGCCGATGGATTGACAGCGCGAAAAGCACGAGGGGCCGGATCCCACGGCACCGAGTTCTCACTCGACTCCCTTGGCGCCAAACCCAGTTTGCCCCCATGTGCGTATCGAAATCACGGCGCTCCGCAGTAACGAAGGTTGGTCATGTCCGCTGAAACTCCCGTTCCGCCCATCCTCAAACCGCTGACCTATGTGGTACTGGCGGTCACTGGCCTGCTGCTCGGGTTATGGCTCTGGAGCAGGTTTTGCCTGTTCCCCTCAATTCCTTGGAACGATATCCGGCTGGCCCCCTCCATCGCCCTTTCCCAAGGTTGGCCTGTCTACCCCACGGCGACCAGCGGCACGATCACCACCTGGATGTATGGCCCCCTGCCCCTGCTTTATCTCTGGCCGGCTTCCTTGGCGCCGACGGCTTCAGGAGCGCTCATGGTCGCGGCCGGGCTGACCATCCTACTGACGCTCGTTCCGCTCGCCTTGGTTTGCACAGCCTGGCCGGTCACCAGCGCGGGAACGGACGCCCCGGCTGGCCGCCTGACCGCGTTTGTGGGGTGCCTCGCCCTTTGGCCGGCGCTGCACTATTCGGTGATCTTTTCGGACAACCTCGCCATCGCGTGCGGCCTGTTGGGCAACCTGCTGTTGGTGCGCGCCCGCCAACCCTGGCAACACTGGCTGGCCGCGCTCGCGGCCGTCGCCGCGATCGGCTGCAAACAGATCTGCCTGGGCATTCCCTTGGCCCAGGTCCTCTGGATGGGACTGGTCGCAGGGCGCGCTGCCGGCATCAGGCACTTGGTTCGCTGCCTCGTGAGTGGTGCGATTCTCGGTGGCGCCTTGATCGCGGGCTTCGGTTGGTCCGGACTTTGGTTCACCTTGGCGCAGGTCCCGGCCGGACTCGGCTTCGTGCCGGATCTTAGTGGCCGCCTGCTGGCGGTCGCCCCGACCATGTCGATTCATCTGGGTCTCCCTTTGTTGGTCATACTGTTCTGGCGTCGCGCCTTCACCGGTCCGCTCCTGCTGCCGGCGGTGAGCTGGCTGTGCACCCTGCCGTTTGGCGTGGCGGGCATGTTAAGCCTGGGAGGCTGGACCAACTCGGTGCACAGTTTCGTCCTTTGGCTGCCCCCCGTGCTGACTGTTTTCCTGGCAGGGAAACGTTCCGGCCCCCTGCGGTCCTTAGTGCCGATGCTGGTCGCCTTGGGCGCCGCTGCCTTGGTGAGCGGTCGCTTGCTGCGGACTACCGACCTGCCATTGCGGCCCAAGACTGATGACTACCAGCTGGCCGCTCAGATCGCGACCCGTCATCCGCAAGGGGTCTGGTTTCCGCTGCATCCCTTGGTCACCCTCTACAGCGACCGAAAATACTATCATGACGAGGACGGGCTGTTCGTCCGCAAGATGGCCGGCCGGCCGCCGTCCTCCGCCCAGCTGGTCAGCCAGTTGCCCGCCGCGATGCAGCTGATTGCGCTCAATCAAAATTGGAATGACTGGGGCATCGCCCGGCGGATGCTGCCCGCCAATTCGCGCCAGACCACGGTGGGCAACTGGGTGCTCCGCGAAGGGTTGACCGCCGAGCCCGCGCCATGAGCGCCGCTCGGCGCGTCGGAATTCAAACGCCCTTTCCCCTCATCTTCATCAACGACCGGTCATGCCACCGGCTGACGAAAACCAGCGCGATGATCGCGCCGCCCAGCGCCCAAGCCATGTCGGATTGCGTGTCCCACGCGTAGCCCTGGGTGCCGAGAAAATCTTCCGCCGCCGCGCCCGTGCCGACCGCGACCCACCACTCGATCAGCTCATAGAACGCGCTGAAAGCGAGGCACACGCTGCCGCAGAGAAAACCCAGCCAGCGGCTGTTCAGCAGCGGCGAGGTCCGGATCAAGATCTCCCGCACCAGAATCGCCGGCACGAAACCCTGCGCGAAGTGGCCGACCTTGTCGTAGTTGTTGCGCGTCCAACCAAACCATTCCATCGCCCACTGACCGAGCGGCACGCGCGCATACGTGTAATGGCCGCCCAAAATCAAAATCACGCAATGCCACCACAGCAAAACAAGGAGTAGCGACGAGAGAGGAAACCGGCGCTGCAGGATCAGCGCCAAGGGCACCCCCACGAGGACCGGCGCCACTTCGAGAAACCAGGTGAAATAGTCATGGGGCGACACGGCGGACCACCCCAGGACCGGAAGCAAAAACGCGCAAAACCAGACCAGTCGACGGTCCATCACGACTCCCCCTCCGCCAGGCGTCTGGCGACAAATTCCTTCAACGATGTCTCCATGGTCTCACTCACTTCCGCGAACTCGCGCCGCAGATGCTCCCAAGGCACCGGCCGGTCCGGCACGAGGATGGGCGTTAGGTTCTTATCCGGACGCGTGTCTCCGGAGTCCACCCGGGCATGACTAAATCCGTGCTGGCGCCGCCACGTCAGTGCACGCTCCGCAATTCCTCTCTGTTGATAACAGATTTGGAATCCCTCCGGGCTCCCGCCGGCATCCAGCCACACGATGAGTTCGATCCCGTCGCCTTGGAACCAACGGCGGCGGCCGGTACCAGATTCCTGACGTACGCGGGAGATTTCTGTCAGCACGTGTGCAGTGTGCCGGTGACCGGATCGGTGGCAAGGCGACACTCGGCATTGCCACCCGGCCAAACCGCGCTTTGACAAGCTCCGGCCGGCCCGCAAACCTACGGTCAAACATGGACCACCTGCACGCCTACTGGCGCATGGAATACATCGAGGCGCCCCGTCTGCCGGAAGGGGCCAATCCCTTCGTCGAACTCCCGAAGCTCGGCAACGACGCCGAGGCGCTGATCATCCACCGCAGCGCCCTTTCCTATCTCATCCTGAACCGCTACCCGTATAATCCGGGCCATCTCCTCGCGATCCCCTTCCGTGCCGCCACGGATCTCACGGAACTGAGCACCGCCGAACGCGCCGACCTGATGGACGAGATAATCTTCGGCAAGGAAGTGCTCAAGGCCGCGGTCAACCCCAACGCCTTCAACATCGGTTTCAATCTGGGCGCCGCCGCAGGCGGCAGCATCCCGCACCTGCACGCCCACATCGTCCCGCGCTGGAACGGCGACACCAACTTCATGCCGGTCATCGGCCAGACGCGGGTCCTGCCCCAGTCCCTGGAGGCCATGTACCAGCGTCTCAGCGAGACCGCCCGTAAGTTCACCGCCCAGCCGTGATCGACCCCGCCCGCCCGGCACGAACGCCCTCGACCTCTTCACTCTTCACTCACTTCGCCATTGCCCGCCAATAAAACGCTTTCTTACCCCAACGCCCGCCACCTCAGCCAGCTGTACTGCGGCGCCGAGGACAACCTCACACAGGTGGAGAAAACCATGGGCGTGCGCCTCGTGACGCGCGACGACTGGCTGAAGATCGAAGGCGCCGCCGAGCAGATCGTCCGCACCGAGGAGTTTTTCACCCTGCTGAACACCGGGCGCTCCCACGGGCTGGCCTACCGCACCCCGGATTTCCTTCGCCTGCTTGAACTCTACGCGCGCGACGACGGCGCAGGGTTGCGTTCGCTCATCAACGAGCCGGTCGTCATCGCCACCCGCCGCAAGAGCATCGTGCCGAAAACGCTCGGCCAGAAACTCTACCTGCAGTCCATCCAGAAAAACCCGATCGTCTTCGGCATCGGCCCCGCCGGCACGGGCAAGACCTACCTCGCCATGGCCGCCGCCGTATCCGCCCTGCTCAAGAACCAGGTGCAGCGCATCGTCCTCACCCGCCCGGCCGTCGAGGCGGGCGAAACCCTGGGCTTCCTCCCCGGCGATTTGCGGGAGAAAATCCTGCCCTACCTGCGTCCGCTCTACGATGCGCTCCACGACATGCTCGACGCCGAGGATGTCGGCACGCTTTCGGAAAAGGGCGTCATCGAGATCGCCCCGCTCGCCTACATGCGCGGCCGCACCCTCGCCAATGCCTACATCATCCTCGACGAGGCCCAGAATACCACGCCGGAGCAGATGATGATGTTCCTCACGCGGCTTGGTGACGAATCCCGCATGATCGTCACCGGCGACATCACCCAGAT
>JBDKHE010000032.1:0-4684 GCA_039797805.1 Verrucomicrobiota bacterium | reverse complement strand
AATGTGCCTGAATCTCGCCACCCCCGTCGACTACGCCAAGGAGGAGCTGGCCGCGACCGATGACAAACAGTCCTGGCTCATCGGCTGGCTCTGCCTCCCGTACGGACTGGCGGTCTGCCTCATGGCCCTCATTCCCAATCCTCCGGTCGGCCGCCTCGCCTTCATCTTCTGCGGTGCGGTGGTGACCATCATCGGCTGGCTGCTCGTCAAGCAGGCCCGCCGCCCCGCGCCCGCCCAATGACCCCTGCCGCCCATCCGCTCGCGGGCCAACGCGCCCTGGTCACCGGTTCCTCGCAAGGCATCGGCCTCGGCCTCGCGCGCGCCCTCGCCGCCGCCGGGGCGCAGGTCACGCTGAATGGTCGCGATCCGGCAAAGCTCGCCGCCGCGGCCGCGGCCCTGCGGGCGGAAGGCCATGCCGGTGTCACGACCGCCGCGTTTGATGTCACCGACGAGGCTTCCATTTTGGCCGCCAACCCCGGCCCGGTGGACATCCTCGTGAACAACACCGGCATTCACCGGCGCGGGCCGCTCGAGTCCATGCCGCTGGCCGACTGGAACGCCGTGATCCAGGCCAACCTCACCTCGGCCTTTCTGGTCACCCGCGCCGTCGTCCCGGGCATGATCGAGCGCCGCTCGGGCAAGATCATCAACGTCTGCTCGCTCATGAGCGACCTCGCCCGCCCGACCACCGGCAACTACGCCGCCGCCAAGGGCGGTCTCAAGATGCTCACGCGCGCCATGTGCGCCGAGTGGGCCCGGCACAACGTGCAGGTCAACGGCCTCGCGCCCGGCTACATCCTGACCCCGCTCACGGCACCGCTGGCCGCCGACCCGAAGTTCGACGCGTGGATCAAAGGCCGCACCCCCGCGGGTCGCTGGGGCGAGGTCGCCGACCTCACCGGGGCCTGCGTTTTCCTCGCCTCGCCGGCCGCCAATTTTATCAACGGACAGATCCTCACCGTGGATGGTGGCCTGAGCGCCGTCATCTGACCCACCGCATGAAACACCGCGGCAAAATCGTCCTCCTGCCCCCGCACCGCGTCTGGCGGACATATCAGGGTGGACGGACGCTGGACCAGCTCGCGGGCAGCGCGACGCCGGTCGACTCCCATTTTCCCGAGGACTGGATCGCCTCGACGACGCGGGCCGTCAACGCCGGCCGGGAATCCATCCGCGAGGGCGTCTCCCCCGCCGTGATCGCCGGCGAGACCCAGGACTTCGCCACGTTGCTGGCCTCTGATCCCGATTATTTTCTCGGCTACCGTCACGCGGCGAAGTTCGGCGCGCAGCCCCAACTCCTCGTCAAGCTGCTCGATCCGTCGATCCGCCTCCATTTCCAGGCACACCCGACGGCGGACTTTGCACAACGGTTTCTGAATTCACCTTCCGGCAAGACCGAGGCCTACCACATCTTGGCCACCCGCCCGGAGATCACGCAGCCCTACCTTTATCTCGGCTTTCAACGGCCGCCCTCGCGCCAGCAGTTGCGTCGGCTGATCGAGACCCAGGACATCGCGGGCCTGGAAGCCTGCTTCGACCGGATTCCCGTGCGCCCCGGCGAGACCTACCTCGTCCCCGGTGGCGTGCCCCACGCGCTCGGTGAGGGCCTCTTGCTCGTCGAGGTGCAGGAACCCAGCGACCTGGTCGTGCGCTTCGAATTCGAGCGCGGGGGGTACGTGCTCCCGGAGTCCGCCCGTTTCATGGGCCGCGGTCTGGAGTTCTGTCTCGATGTGTTCGACTACAGCTCCTGGCCCGCCAACCGGCTGGCCGTCGAGGCCGCCTGCCCGCCGCGCCGGCGCCGGGCGCTCGGACCGGATTCGTTTCAGGACGATCTCATCGGTCCCGAACGCACCCCCTGCTTCCAGGTCCGTCAATCGCACCTGCGGGGACCGGCCACCAAACAGGAGGACTCGGCCTACATCGCCATCGTCACCGCGGGGGCCTGCACCGTCACCGCCGGCGGGGAAACCCACCGGCTGAAGCCCTACGACAAATTCTTCTGCCCTGCCGGTCTGGGAACGGTCGCTTTCTCCCCCTCCCCGACCGCCACGTTGCTCGAGTGCTATCCGCCCGCTTCCTGATTCTTTCATCATGCCGCGCCCCAACTCCATCCTCATCGCCGTCACTTCCAACGAGCTTCATGATTTTCTGCCCGGGTCCATGCTCGAGCAGGTCCGTGAGCTGAGCGCCCAGGTCACCCATTGGGACACCACCGGACGCACCCCCGCGGAATTTGCCGCCGCGCTCGAGGCCGCCAATCCGGAAGTGCTGATCGCCTGTTGGAAGACCCCCGTCCTCCCTGCCACGCTCCCCTCGAACCTCCGTTACGTGGCCTACCTGTGCGGATCCGTCCGCCGGCTCATCAGTCGCGCCCATGTCGAGCAGGGACTGATCGTGACCAACTGGGGCGGCTCCATCAGCCGCATCGTCGCCGAGTGGGCCCTGTTCCACATTCTCTCCTGTCTCCGCCGGGCCACCCATTGGACGCTCGCCATGCACAACGAAGGCGCCTGGAAGGACGGTGGCACGGAAACCGCCTCCCTCTTCGGCCGGCGCATCGGCATCCATGGCTACGGCCAGATCGCCCGCGAGCTGGTGCAGCTGCTGCGTCCGTTCCAGGTCACCCTCTCCAGTTTCGCACCCGACATCACCCCGGAGATCGAGTCGGCCCAGGGTATCCGGCGCGCCTCGTCCCTCGAATCCCTCTTCGCTGACAACGACATCATCGTCGAACTCGCCCCGCTCACGCCGGCCACCACCGGCATCGTGAAGGAAAGCCACCTCCGGCTGATCCGGCCGGGCGGCGTCTTCGTCAATGTCGGCCGCGGCGCGGTTGTCGACGAGGCCGCGTTGCTGCGCGTCGCCCAGGAGGGAAAAATCATGGTCGGTCTCGACGTCTACGGCATCGAGCCGCTGCCGGCCAACTCCCCCTTCCGCGGCCTCCGCAATGTCTCACTCACCCCGCACATCGCGGGTCCCACCACGGATCGCCGCTGCGACGCCGGTGCCTTTACGGTGGAAAACCTCACCGCCTATGCCTCCGGCCGGCCGCTGCGCGCGGTTGTGACCCCCGCGGTTTACGATACCTCCACCTGAGGACCCGTCCTTCGCCCAGATCGTCACCACCTGTCTTGCCCGCCATGACCCAGCCTTTCCCTGAAAACTCCCGCCGCAACTTCCTGAGCCAGGCCATGAAACTGGGTGCCGGTTCGCTGCTGGTCGGTTCCGCCGCACGGGCGCACGCCGCGAATCCCGGTGGCAGCGGTGCGACCACCGTCGCGGCCTCCGCGCCACTGCCCGCCGCCTACCGTCACTGGCAGGACTCGGCCCGCCGCCTCATCGAACCGCTGGCCGCGCTCATGCAACCCGGCCGGGCCGACCTGGACATCGCCGGCGCCCCCAGCGACCACGACCGGCAGGCCGACCGGCTGGAAAGCTTTGCGCGCCCGCTCACCCTCGCCGCCTTTTGGCTGCAGTCGGCCGCCCGCCCTGAGGACGCAGCCTTGCGCGAAAAAATCGCGACCTGGTTCCGCGCCGGCCTCGTCGCCGGGACCGACCCGGCAGGCCCGCACTATTGGGGACCCGACGCCTCCTACCACCAGCATCACGTCGAGATGGGCCTGACCGCCATCGCGCTCCAGCTCGCCGAGCGCGATCTGTGGACCCCGCTCGCCGCGACGGAAAAGGTGCAGGTCGCCCGCTGGTTCGCCAGCTGCCGCGGCGGCGGCATCGTGAACAACAACCACCTGTTCATGTCGGTGCACATCCTCGAGTTTCTCGGGCACCACGGCTACGCCCACCGCACCGACCGCACGATCATCAACGCCCATCTCAACCAGCTGGAAACAATGTATCGCGGCGGCGGCTGGTTCGAGGACGGCATCAACCAGGCCTACGATCACTACAACGCCTACGCCTTCCACTTCTACGGCCTGATGTGGGCCCACCTGCACGGCACGCAGGACGCGACCCGCGCCCAACGCTGGCGGGATTGGGCTCATCTCTTCGTCCGGGACTACCAGTATTTCTTCGCGGCCAGCGGCGAGCACCCGGCCTTCGGCCGCTCGATCACCTATCGTTTCAACTGCCTCAACGTCTTCGGTCTCGCGCTCGCGGAAAAGTGCACGGACCTCGCCCCCGGCATGTTGCGCCGACTCTGCACGCGCAACCTCGACTTCTTCCTCTCGCGCCCGATCTACACGACGCAGGGCGCGCTCGCGCCGGGTTTCACCGACGTGTTCCCCAAGATCATCGAACCCTACTCCGCGCCCGCTTCGCCCTATTGGGCTGCCAAGGGTTTCACGCCGCTGCTGCTCCCGCCCGGGCACGCGTTCTGGAACGATCCCGAGCTCCCGCTGCCGGCCGAACAGGGCTTCGTGCACGTCATGACCGCGCCGGGTCTCGTCACCCGCAGTGTCCCCGGCGGCGAGGTCGAGATCCTCAACGCCGGTTCCATGGTCGGCAACACGCAGCTCCGCTACGGCGCGTGGAAATGGAGCAAGCTCAGCTACCGCACCGGCGTCCACTTCTGCTACGCCTTCCCGGAGATCGCCAACGTCTCGCTCGACAGCGCGCTGACGGCCGAGGTCGATGACGGCCGCCGCTTCGCCCGGCACTCCACCGTGGCCATCGAGCTGGACACCGACCACCTCGGCTACAGCTGGAACCTCGGTTTCAAGACCGG
>JBDKHE010000031.1:0-12654 GCA_039797805.1 Verrucomicrobiota bacterium | reverse complement strand
CAGGTCGAGACTACCGAGACGTTCCGGAGACTCGTAATTGTCGAGGGCGATCCGTAGGTCACCGGCCGGCAGAAGCGCGAGCATTTCGCCCAAGGGTTTTCCGTGGCTCACCTCCGGCAGGCGGGTGCAGAAGGCCTGCGCGGCTCCCGCCCGCAGCAAGGATTCCCACTCGCGAGAGGACCAGAGCGAACTCTGGGCATAGCCGGGTTCGCCACGTTCGGTGCGGACAAAATCCATCGCGCCCACCCCCAGGGCGGCGCCCTCGCGCAGGATATCGCGCGCCGTCTGCGGCCGGGGCAGCCCGACGATCAGTCGGATGGCGGGTAGCGGCGGCGGCGTCTCTCCCCAGGCGAAAGTCAGATGCAGGGAGTCCTCCGCGATCTCCGCCACCGTGCCCTTGCCCCGGGGGCCGTTGATCAAACCGACGTCGAAGGAGTCGCCGGGCCGGCGGCGCAGCGTTTCCACGATATGACGAAATCGGGCATCGCTTCGGGGCAACGGAAGGTCTAGCTCGGAGGTAGAAAAGAGGATGATGTTCACGCGAGTCGCGGGCCACTTGCTGAAGGTAATTCAGGCAAACCCCAATCGTACCAGTGAAAACGACCGACTCAATCCCTGTCACGGAGGAAGACATGCTTTCTTCGATCGCCCGCGCTGTCATCGTGGAGGATCAGCGCCTGTTTGCCGAATTCATGGCCTGGCATTGCCGCAGCCAGCGCATTGCGGTGCTCCAATGCTGCACCGGCCTGGTCGAGGGTCTGGCGGCCGTGCAGGCGCACAAACCGGATATTCTCCTGCTCGACCTCTCGCTGCCGGATGGTAACGGCCTCGATCTGGCGCGAAAGGTGGTGGAAATGAAGTGCGGGACCAAGGTGCTGGCCGTGTCTTCGCACCAGGACCAGTGGACGATGCTTCAGGTGCAGAAGACCGGCATCCACGGATTCGTGGACAAACGCGATCAGCGGCAGGAGGTGCTGACGGATGCCATCCATGCCGTGCTCGGTGGGCGATGCTATTACACCCCGATTGTCTTGGAATCGTGCGCGGCGATCCGCCGGGATCCCAAGTCATTCTTCCGGGTTCTCTCCGACTATGAGATGAGGATCCTATCGTTGATCGGGGCTTCCCGATCCGATGAGGAGATCGCGGTGGTGCTGGGCATCAGTCCTTTCACCGTCCAGTCGCGCCGGAGGGATATCATGCACAAGCTCGACGTTCACTCCACCCCGAAGCTGATCCACTATGCAATCGTGCACGGTCTCACACGGGCTGACCAGTTGAGGCCTGACTGATTAATCTGCGCTGCAACGCGCCGACCTCCGATGCGAGCGCTTCCTGCAGTGTCAGTAACCCGGGCCAGTCGTTGCGGCTGGCGAGTGCCCCTAGCCGTTCCATCTGCCGGGCCAACCCGTACTCTTGGATGAAGCCCAGCCGTCCGCTGAGCTTGTGGACGCATCGCGCGACCTCGGTCGCATCCCTGCCGGCCACGGCCTCGCCGAGCTGGGCCCACTCCATTTCCATCTCCGACTTGAAGAGGCTAAACTCCGTTTCTACGGATTTTTGTCTCATCGCCGCCAGGCGGTGCAGCCGGGCAAAAGCGGCGTCCCCTGTGTCGTGTTCCAGTTCCTTTTCCGCGGAATCCGACTCAGCCAACGCTTGGGCCAGCCGGGTCAGGGTCGCAGGCTTGCGGAGGCATTTGTTTATTCCGGCCTCGTGACAGGCGCGCAGGATGGCGGCAGGATGATGGGCCGAGACGGCGATGATCCATGACCGGGAAGTGGGGCCGGTCAGGTTGCGAATGGTGCGGGCGACATCCGGCGCACACGTGGGCGGCAATTCATGGTCGAGCACGACGAGCTCAAAATACTCTTGGGATGCCATGGCCAAAGCAACGCGGGCGTCGCCCGTTTCCGTGACCGCATAGCCCAATGTTTCCAGCAACTCACGAAGGGCGGTCCGGTTATAGGCCAGGTCATCCACGAGCAGGGCCTTGGGACGGGCGCCCGTGGCAACCGCGCTCGGAGGATGCCATTCACACCTGACCGACGGAAGCGTGTGATCGAATACGGCGCTGAAACAGAAGCAGGAACCTTGGGCTGATGCGCTCTCCAGCCAGACGCGTCCGCCCATTTTCTCAGCCAGCGCCCGGCATACGCCCAGGCCAAGTCCGGCGCCGCGGGCTTGCTTTGATTGCGCCGCTTCACCGCGTACGAAACGATGAAAAAGCCTGCGTTTTTCCTGCGCTGGAATGCCCGGCCCCTCGTCGGTAACGGCGAAGGTCACCTCGGTGCGTTGTGGGAGGTTCGTCGGCCGATGCGAGACCGTCAAGGTCACCGCACCATGGCCGGAATATTTTTGCGCATTACCCAGCAGGTTCAGGAGAATTTGGCGTACCCGGCGGGCATCGCCCCGAAGCCAGCGAGGAATGCCGGGTGAAATTGAGGTCTCAATGGGTATGGCATGGGCATTACTTTGGGCCTCCGCAATGGCACCCACAGCTCTTACCAATTCGTGGAGATCGAAAGGTTCGTCTCTGGACTGGGTGACGCAGGCATTGCCCTTGGAAAGCTCGATGAGGTCTTCGAGGAGGGAAGACAGGTGGGCGGCACTGAGGTAAAGCTGTTCGAGCCGTCGTTTGCGGTCGCGGGAGCAGCTGGTCGCCTGCAGGGATGCAGACAGGCTGACAATGCCGTACAGCGGGTTGAGAATCTCATGGCTCAGATCTGCCAGAAACTCTGACTGGGCGACGCTTGCCTGTTCGAGCTCGGCCATGCGAGTGAGGGACCGGGACTCGATCTGCTTCAATTTGACGATCAATTGACGGTCTCGATACGAAACGATCCACCACAAAGCATAGCACAGCAAAGGTGCGCAGCCGAAGAGAACCAGATCGGGCGGCTCCCATTCTGCCAGCCAGGTGAAGCTGGCAGGAGGTAACGTTCCTGCGAAAGACGCGACAGGGCAGGCGAGCGACAGATGGATTAGGCTGGAGGGATGGCTCCTTGGCACGGCGGGTACGTGACGGCAGGGGAGGAATTCCACCGTCAGCCCGGTCGGTGGAGTGGAGCGGCTAGTCGGAATCGAACCGACGACACCTGCTTGGAAGGCAGAGGTTTTACCATTAAACTATAGCCGCGTAATTTGGGCGAAGCGTGTCCGGGGCAACGAGGCGATCAAGCTTTTGTTCAGGGTCCCGGGCCCGCGTGTGAAATGGGGATTGCCGGCACAGGGAGAAACCCCTTATTTCCCGCCACCATGGCGACACCTGCTTCTTCGGGGAAATCTCAATCCAATGTCAGGGCGGCTCAGGCGATGGCCAAGCAGAAAGCCCTCGAGAAAAAAGCCAAATCGTACAAGCTCGATCTGGGCGAGCTATCCCTCTTCACCAGCCAGCTGGCATCGCTGCTGCAGGCTGGTCTCCCCTTGGTTTCCTGTCTGGAGGCCCTGCAGGACCAGACGGAGGACCAGATCTTCGCCATCGTCATCCGTGATGTGCGCAACGACATCTCAACCGGCACCTCGTTTTCGTCCGCGGTCAGGAAATTTCCCCGGGCTTTCCCCAATCTGTTCATCTCCATGGTCGAGGCCGGTGAAGCGTCCGGTGGCTTGGCGGAGATCCTCGGCAAAGTGGCCGGTTACTTCGAGTCCACCGTCAAGCTGACCAAAAAGGTCAAATCGGCCATGACCTATCCGGTGGCGGTCATCGGCCTGGCGGTCGCGCTGGTGAATGTGCTGCTCATTTTCGTGATCCCGGTCTTTGCCGCGATGTTTGCCGACTTCGGCGCCAAGCTGCCCCTGCCGACGCAGATGCTCATCGACCTCAGTAATTTCATGAAAGCATGGTGGTGGGCGCTCGGGCTTGGCGCGTATGGCATTTATTTTGTCATCGGCAAATACGTCGCCACGCCAAACGGCCGCCGCCAGAAGGACCAGTTTCTGGTTCGTGCCCCCATTTTCGGCAACTTGGTCCACAAGATCGCCCTGTCCCGTTTCTGCCGCACCTATGCCACTCTGATGCGTTCGGGTGTTCCCATCCTGCGGACCCTCGAGATCGTTTCTTCGGCGAGTGGCAAGGTCCAGGTTGAGGATGCTTGCTCGGAAATCGCCAAGCACGTCAGTCAAGGCGGTCAGGTTTCCGAAATCATGGCCGCGAACACCTTTTTCCCTCCGATGATGAAGCACATGGTGAAGGCTGGCGAAACCACCGGCAACGTGGACGGCATGATGAACAAGATCGCTGATTTCTACGACACCGAGATCGATGCCACCGTGGCCGCCCTCACCTCCCTGATCGAGCCGCTGCTGATCGTCTTCCTCGGTGTGGTGGTCGGCGGCATTGTGATGGCCATGTTCCTGCCGATTTTCCAACTCGGTGCGGTGGCCGGCGGGATGCAATAATCGCGCCGTTGCGTAAAGTCACTTGCGTGCCGATAAAGGGTTGGGCAAGGTGCCCAACCCTTTCGCATGGCCTCTATTCTCATCGTTGACGACCTGATCTCGATTCACGAGATGCTGGAAGCCGTTATCCAGCCCACTGGTCACAAGACGGCATTCGCCACAGACGGTGAAAAGGCGTTGGTAAAATACAAGGCCGAGAAATTTGACATGGTGTTGGCTGACATAGATATGAAGCCGATGGACGGCATCACGCTGCTCAAGCAGCTGAAGCAATTCGACCCGACGGTGGTGGTGATCATCATGACGGCCTACGCGAGCACCGAAAGCGCCATTCAGGCGCTCAAATTTGGAGCCTTCGACTACCTGCAAAAGCCCTTTAAAGTGGACGAGCTCATGCAGGCTCTGCGCCGGAGCCTCGAGTTTCGTAAAACGATCTTGGAGCGTGAAGCCCAAGGCGCGGTTGCGACAGTCAAGGCAAGTGATTTCGAGGCCCGCTTGGCCGGGCAAAGTCCCAAGGTAAAGCGCCTCATTTCCCAGCTGCGCAAACTGGCCACCGCCCACACCCCGGTGTTGATATCAGGCGAACCCGGAACCGGCCATGAAATCGCGGCCGAACTCCTGCACGCGGCTGGCAATCCTGCCGATAGCCCGATGCTTCGCATCGATTGCCGTCTCAGTTCCAAGGAAAGTTTGCGGACCGGTCTGTTGGGCGACAACGGCTCGGGCGGCACGTGGGTGCAGGAGGCCAAGGGTGGCACGCTCTTCCTCATGCATCTGGAAAGCCTGCCAAAAGACACCCAGGCAGAGCTGATTTCGGTGCTGCGCAACAACGCCCACGCGTTCCGTCTCATCTGCGCCACGGAGGAGGACTTGGAAAAACTTTCGGAAGCCGGCGAGTTCAATGAGGAGTTGTTCTATCGGGTCGCGGCCTTGCCCGTGGAAATGCCACCGATGCGTGACCGCGGGGAGGACATTCCGCTGTTGATCAAGGGAATCGCCGCCAAGATCTCCAACGCCCACCTCGATGCCCGGCAAATCGAATTCTCGGAGGACGCCATCGCCACGCTCCGATCATGTCGCTGGCAGGGGAATCTGGCGGAATTTACCCAGGTCATCTCCCAAGTGCTCACGACCACCGAGTCTCGGGTCATAACCACTGCTCACCTGCCGTTGCGGATTCAGGAGCTGAAAGATTGGCCGAAGCTCTCCGATTATCTCTCCGGTCAGGAGAAATTGTATATCAGCCGGGTGCTCAACGCCTGCCAGGGTGACCGGCTCCGCGCCAGCCGGATTCTCGGGGTGGACGCAGCCGAGCTTTAGGCGACACCGGACTCGACTATCGTCCACTGACTCGTGTCAGTTGTGCTTTACCGCTTGCCCCGACCTAGGGGGGTAGCAAATCTCGCAGGAGCTCACGCCCATGCCTAAACGCACAGACCTAGAGTCCATCCTGATCATCGGCGCCGGCCCCATTGTCATCGGCCAGGCCTGCGAATTTGACTATTCCGGCACCCAAGCGTGCAAAGCCCTGCGCGAAGAGGGTTATCGGGTCATTCTCGTCAACTCCAACCCGGCCACCATCATGACCGACCCGGAGTTTGCCGATGTGACCTACATCGAGCCGCTCACGGTCGACATCCTTGAGAAGATCATCGCCAAGGAGCGTCCCTCGGCCCTGCTGCCCACGCTGGGGGGCCAGACTGCCCTGAATCTCTCGATGGAGCTCCACCACGCCGGCATTTTGGAGAAGTACCAGGTCGAGATGATCGGTGCGCGGCCCGACGCCATCAAGAAGGGTGAGGATCGCGAACTTTTCAAACAGTGCATGCTCAAGATCGGTCTGGATGTGGCCAAGTCCCGGACCGTGCACACGATGGCGGAGGCGCGTGAGGCGGCCGATTTCATCGGCACCATGCCCTTGATCATCCGGCCGAGCTTCACGCTCGGCGGATCCGGCGGCGGCATTGCGTACAACCGCGAGGAATTCGAACAGATCGTCAATGGCGGCCTCGAGATCTCGCCGGTCCATGAGGTGCTCGTCGAGGAATGTCTCCTCGGCTGGAAGGAGTACGAGATGGAGGTCATGCGCGACCACAAGGACCAGTGTGTCGTCATCTGCTCGATCGAGAATTTCGACCCGATGGGGGTGCACACCGGCGATTCCATCACGGTCGCTCCGGCCATGACCCTGACGGACAAGGAATATCAGGTCATGCGGGACGCCTCCTTCGCCGTCATCCGTGAGATCGGGGTCGCGACTGGCGGCTCAAACATCCAGTTCTCCATCGATCCCGCCACCGGGCGCCAGGTCGTGATCGAGATGAATCCGCGCGTTTCGCGCTCCTCGGCGCTGGCCTCCAAGGCCACCGGGTTTCCCATCGCCAAGATCGCCGCCAAGCTCGCCATCGGTTACACGCTCGATGAGCTGCGCAACGATATCACGCGGCTGACCCCGGCCAGTTTCGAACCGACCATCGATTACGTCGTCACAAAGATCCCGCGCTTCACCTTCGAGAAATTTCCGGGCGCCAACACCACGCTCACCTCGGCCATGAAGTCCGTCGGCGAGGCGATGGCCATCGGTCGCACGTTCAAGGAATCTTTCCAGAAATGCATGCGCTCGCTCGAGACGGGTTCGCGCGGCTTCGGCGGCGGCGGGAAGTTCGGCGGCGACGATCTGCCGGATGAGGCCACCATCCGCCAGAAGATCGGCACGCCCAACGCCGAGCGCGTGTACTACCTTCGCTGGGCCTTCAAGGCCGGTCTGACGGTGGAAGATATCTTCGAGCTCTCGAAGATTGACCGCTGGTTCCTCCAGCAATTGAAGGAAATCCATGAAATGGAGGAGACCGTGCGCAGTCACTCCCTGGCCACGCTGGACGCGGTGACACTGCGTCGCGCCAAACAGTTTGGCTTTTCCGACGCCCAGCTGGCCCACCTGCTCAAGACCGATTTCGACACCATGCGGGCGCACCGGAAAAAAGCCGGCGTCAACACCACCTTCCGCCTCGTCGACACCTGCGCGGCCGAGTTCGAGGCCTTCACGCCCTACTATTACTCGAGTTACGGCGATGAGAACGAGGTCATCCCCTCGAAGAAAAAGAAGATCATGATCATCGGCGGCGGACCAAACCGCATCGGCCAGGGCATCGAGTTCGACTACTGCTGCGTCCACGCCTCCTTCGCCCTGCGCGAGGCCGGTTTTGAGACGGTGATGATCAATTCGAATCCTGAGACGGTCTCGACCGACTACGACACCTCCGACCGGCTCTACTTTGAGCCTCTCACCCTCGAGGATGTCCTTGAGGTTTATGAGCAGGAGGGTTGCAGCGGCGCCATCGCCCAGTTCGGCGGACAGACGCCCCTCAATCTCGCCAGCGCGCTGAAGGCCCGCGGCGTGAATATCATCGGCACCTCGCCGGAAAGCATCGATACGGCCGAGGATCGCAAGCTGTTCGCCGCGGTCCTTGATCAGCTGCAACTGGCCTCCCCGGCCAATCGCATCGCCATGTCGGAAGCGGAGGCCCTCGCCTCGGCGGCCGAACTGGGCTACCCCGTGTTGGTGCGCCCGTCCTTCGTTCTCGGCGGCCGTGGCATGTTCATCCTCTACAGCGAGGCTGAGCTCAAGGACGTCGTCCGCCAGGTCTTCGATGTCATGCCCGGGAAACCCGTGCTGATCGACAAGTTCCTGGAAGACGCGATCGAGGTCGACGTGGATTGCATCAGCGACGGCGAGACCACGCTGGTCGGCGGCATGTTGGAGCACATCGAGTTTGCCGGTGTGCACTCCGGTGACGCGGCGATGGTGATGCCCCCGCACACGTTGCCCAAGCCGATGATCGCCACGATCCGCTCGGCCACTTACGCGCTGGCCAAGGCTTTGAAAGTTATCGGGCTCATGAACGTGCAGTTCGCCGTCAAGGACGGTCACCTCTACGTTCTGGAGGTGAATCCGCGCGCCTCCCGCACGGTTCCCTTTGTGGCCAAGGCCATCGGCGTGCCGCTGGCCAAGCTCGCGGCTCGCGTCATGGCCGGGGCCAAGTTGAAGGACCTCGGTTTCACCAAGGAAGTTCAGCCCAAGCATTGGTGCGTGAAGGAAGCCGTCTTCCCGTTCAACCGCTTTCCCGGCGCCGCCATCATGCTCAGTCCGGAAATGCGTTCCACGGGCGAGGTCATGGGTCTCGACGACGATCTCGGCATCGCCTTCGCCAAGACCCAGATGGCGGCCAAGCCCGGCCTGCCGCTCAGCGGCAAGGTCTTCTTTAGCGTGAAGGATTCCGACAAGCCCCACGCCGTGGAGCTGGCCCGTGATTTCATCGCCCTCGGCTTCACCCTCTGCTCCACGAGCGGCACCTCAAAGCTCCTCCGCGAAAGCGGGGTGGAGGTTCAGCATGTCAACAAGCTTCAGGAAGGCCGGCCCAATTGCATCGACATGATCAAGAACGGCGAGATCCAGCTCGTGATCAACACGCCGCGCGGCATGATCCCGCGGCATGATGAGAATGCCATCCGCGCCGCGGCCTGGTCCAACAACGTGTGCATCATGACGTCCCTCACCGGCGTGCGCGCCTCGATCAACGGCATCAAGGCCATGAAGGCCAAGCGCGTGGACGTGCGTCCCCTCCAGAATTACCGCGGCAACGTGGTGGAGCTGGGCTGATTCCCACCGGCTTGTTCATGAACACTCCCGCCACCCTTGTCGCTCTCTTGCACGGTCCGGATCAACCCGGGCTCGTGGCCAAGATGTCCGGGTGGATCTATGCCCGCCAGGGCAACATCCTGCACGCCGACCAGCATCGGGATATGGAGGCCGGCGAGTTCTTCCAGCGGATCGAGTGGGTGCCAGCCCCGTCGCTCAATGCCGATGGCAGCCCGGCAGGGGCGGATCAGGAAGTGAAAGAACTGCAGGCCTTCGCATCCTCGCTGGGCATGTCGGCCAAGGTCGCCCGGTCGACGCACCGCCCCAAAGGGGCCTTGTTTGTCTCGAAGGAGGACCACTGTTTTCACGACCTCGCCCTGCGGTGGCGCGCCGGTGAATTCGCCGGGGATTTTGCCTGTGTCATTTCGAATCACACGACTTTGGCCGACGCGGCCCGCCACTATGGCTTGCCCTTCCATCACGTCCCGGTGACGGCGGAGACCAAGCCTGCGGCGGAGCGCCGGCAATTGGAGATTCTGCGGTCTGCGGGCACGGAATTCGTGGTGCTCGCACGCTACATGCAGGTCTTGTCCAAGGACTTCCTTAACGAGTGCCGTCAGCCGGTGATCAATATTCATCACTCCTTCCTTCCCGCCTTTGCCGGGGGCAAGCCTTACCATCAGGCGCACGAACGGGGTGTGAAACTGATTGGCGCGACCGCCCATTATGCCACCGCGGTGCTCGATGACGGACCAATCATCCAGCAGGATGTGGTGCGGGTCACCCACCGGCATGATGTCGAGGATCTCGTGCGCAAGGGTCGTGATCTGGAGAAGCTGGTGCTGGCCCAGGCCCTGCGCTGGCATTTGGAGAATCGCATTCTCGTTTACGGAAACAAGACGGTCGTTTTCGACTGATTGTCGCCTGGTTTGGCAGGTTGGACGCAGGATTTGCCTTTTTCCTTGAGGCGCAGGGAGGGGTTTCGCAATGTGCCCGGCTCCATGACTATCCCGCCGCCCCCTGAAAACCAGTCCCAGGCTCAACCCGCCGCCCCCGATTCCGGTGTGGAACTCGCCTTACATTCTTTTTGGGAGAAGAATCGCTCACTCCTGATCGGCGCCTGCGTGGTTGCCTTGCTGGTGATCATCGGTCGGGAAGGCTGGCAGTACGTCGCGGCAAGCAGCGAAGCCAAGGTCCGCGAACAGTACGCCCGGATCGCTGACCGCCCCGAACAATTGGCGGCTTTTGCCTCCGCGAATAGCGGTCACGCCCTGGCCGGGGTGGCCTATCTGCAGCTGGCCGACACGAAGTACGGCGCCGCTGACTACAAGTCGGCCGCCGAGAATTACAAGAAGGCGGCGGATGTCATCAAGGAGCCCCTGCTGCTGGGCCGCGCGAAGCTGGGCGAAGCCATCAGTGTTCTGAAGAGTGGTGACCAAGCCCGCGCGGAAACCGCGTTGAAGGCTTTGCTGGCTGACACGACCTTGCTGAATGAAGTCAGGGCCGAGTCCGCCTACCACCTCGCTTCGCTGGCCGACAGTGCCGGCAACACGGCCGAAGTCGGCCGGCTGGTCGCTGAAATCAACAAGATCGACGCCACCGGTATCTGGGCCCAGCGGGGTTCGATGCTCCTGGCCCCCAAGCCCCGGCTGTAATCTCCTGGTCGTCGCCTCTTTGGTCCCAGCCCGCCTTCACTTGGCGGGCTTTTTTGTGCCCTGGGCCTTCGAATTTTGGTTGGTCGGGCCGGTGCGAATTAAACGCGAACTGAAGTGGTGCTTATATTGCCCGACGCTCGACGAAATGGCGGAATTCCGGGCTTAAACGGGGTTTCGGGACAATGGCTGAATCAAGGGCGATAGCTTGGCTGTGGCGACGGAGCCGTGGCTGATTAACACCATTCACCCCACTTTATCCTTAGATAACTCTGGAGCATATGATGGCACAGGCACTTCTGGCTTCGACTCACACACTAAGCTGTGGCAGAGTAAGGCGCCAGTCCTCCGGAGTTTGAACTCATGGGTGACGACTTTGTTGTCACCCTGCACGCGGGTTTGCCGGCCCAGATGGGGAAAGCAGAGCCGGAGCCGACGGGCAAAGGCAGGCACGCAGCGCCCGATTTTCCTGGGAACGAACGCCAAGAGGAAATCGTCCGAATCGCGACGGGCAAAGGATGGGTTACATCCGGAGAGGTGGTAAAGAAACTTGGCATCGTGAAGGACACAGCGGTCAGAGACCTTAATGATCTCATTGATATGGGTTTGCTTCGTAAGGAAGGCACAGGGCGGGGCACGCGCTATTTTCCCACCGGCGAGGGTAAGCGATTCTCGTCCGATTCTCGTCCGAATATCGGACTTAAATCGGACGATAAATAACGCTAAGAACGGCGGGATCATATGACGCCTTCCCCATTGGCAGAGCGATAGGGGCAAGAGGGATCATCACCTGATGGCCGGATCGAAGCGAATTAAGCGAGCAGCCTGAAAGAACGCCACAATTCCACCGCCCAGAATACCCAGCCGCTCCTCGCCGCGGTCAAGGTGGAGCGCAGGCGCAGCCGAGCAATACCTTGACGGCGGCTGAGACAATGAAGGCGTGGGCGGAAAATCCATAACGGAGACAGTTTCCGGACGGGAACGAGGATTCCGGCTCATGATATCGGGCACCCCTTAACTGGTCTGCTTGTCTGCCCAGCTCAGGATTCTCGCGCGGACCTCGCGATCCGGCCCATGCACGGTGGGGACGCAATCACGGCTGCTTCGGTCTTCAATCGTATTGATTTCAATGCCAGGGAAACGCTCTTCCGCCATCGCCACGACGTCGTCCACCCGACTCGGTGAGTGTTCATTGCTGAATTGCAGATCGATGCGGTAATCTCGATAGAGCGTAGCGTCGATTTTTCGCTCCTCCGCAAGGATTTCCTCCACTTCTTGGGGTGTCATCCCGTATTGAACTTCGAACGCAACGTCGCTGAGCTTTCCCGCCAATGCAGGGAGGTCCTTTGGATGAATTTCGCCAATCCGCTTGTGGATAGCGGTCAGCTTCGCCTGCACGTCGTTGTGGCAACCCCGGCAAAGGCACCAGAGTGTATGCGATTCATAGTTCCATGGGTCTATTCCTCCTGGGCGATAGTAACCATGGTGGACCTCGAGTTTCTCCTGCTTCCCGCACATCTCGCACCTTTCGCCGCGGTCAGCCAAAATACTGTCGCGCTTGGCCAGCCACTTCGGGTCGCGCAATTTCTCGTAGTAAGAACGATACTTCGGTTTGGAGGATAGCCAGCCGAATGCCATACTTCCCATTTTGTCCGAGATCGGTGGCGAGTCGAGCCGGCCTTCGCCGACTTCCTGAAGCGCACATCGTCGAGTGGTTGAGCCGATGGCTGGGTCCAGCTGACCCCAGTTAGGACCGCCCGCCGCGGAGCGGGACGAGCTGTAGCAAAACGCCGCAATGACCGGCGCCCAGGGCTCCGGCGACACGCACCCAGCCGTGCCCGAAATCGGCCAGCTCAAGACAAATTGAGGAGCCAGCGGCCTCCTGGCGGGTTCTAAGATTGAACCAGCGAATGAAACGCCCTATTGTAAGGATAGGCCCCATGAACGACGCGCTAATCAGGAGAC